>NZ_VHLC01000044.1:0-69366 GCF_006547355.1 Myxococcus sp. AB036A
CCCCAGCACCTATGGTGGGTTTCAGGTCGGCGCCCCCGCCCCCGCCCCAACGGTTGTCCAGCAGTACTACTACACGGTCGACCCGGCGAACCCGGCTGGCTCGAAGACCTGTGTCTGGCGCGTGGAAGTCACGGACAACGCCGGCACCTGCACCGCGCAGGTCTTCTTCGGTACCTACGGCGGCGCCCTCTGCACTGTCGACGAGGCCCAGTCGTCCATCGACCCGGTCACGTGTCAGACGCAGGTCGTCACCAACATGCAGTGAGTTGAATCGCGTTCCACCAGGGGCTCTCCAGGAGGCCCTGGTGGTGCGTGCACCGTCATCGACGGTCGGCACGGCTCCAGCGGAACGTCAGCCCGGCATGGCCGGCGGGCGGGCGGCTCCCACCCCTCAGGCCCAGGGGAAACTCGAGGCCCCCCTCTGCTCGCACTTCGAAGGAGGGGCTCAAGCGAAACCCGATCCCCAGGGAGCCCCCTGGTGAGAGCAGCAGGTTCGAGCCATTGAACCGCCCTTGAAAGGCGGTGAGCGGTCCCGCGAAGGCGCCTGTCAGCGATGCACCACCGGTCAGGGTCCACGCGCGGCTCAGCCGATAGTCGAGCAGCGTCTGCGCGCCGAGCCGGAGATTGACGGGCTCCGTGTAGTTGTTGGTGACGGGCACGTACCAGATTCCCGCGCTCGGAGCGACGGACCACGTCCACCGGGACTGCTCGAGGAGCCGGTGCCGTGTTCCCAGCTCCAGGCCCAGCAACGTGAGGCGGCCGCCCCAATCCCAGTTCTCGCCAGCGCCCTTGCGGAAGGAGAGCTCGGGGCTGGGGAGGTACGCCTGTTCCCGCCCACGCTCGAAGGCCAGCGCGTTCAATGAAACGCCGACCTCTGTCGTCCCAACGGGGGTTGTCGCGGCGCGGATGTTCCGCGCACCGCTCAGACAGCCAGAAGCCAGAACGAGCGTCCCACCCACCCATAGTGCCCGCGCGCCGAAGCCTCGCATCATGGGGGCCATGCGAACCGCACCCAAACTGGATGGTGGTCGCTCCCCGCGGGACGCCGGTCCACGCCGCGCTCCAGCGGAGCGAGCCCCTGGGCGAAAACGAAGTCGAGCGGGAGGCCACCAATCACGGAGTCCACCGTGTCCCCCACGCCTTCCGAGGCCCATTGGAAGTCCCGCTTGGAAAACAGCTTCACCATCTGCCTCAGGCTTCCCGGGTCCGAGGTATTGAAGTCACCGGCGATGACCTGCACGGGTCCCGTTCCCTCCATCGCGTCGATGATGGTCTCCGCCTGGTCCAGCCGCCCACCAAGCCCGACGATGGGCGTGGCGTTGTGCACGGAGGCCGTTTGAACCAGGGTCCCACCGATGTCCAACGTCGCGAGGACCGCGATACGGCGGCGCTGATGGTACGGGTCGTCATGAGGAAGGTGAACTTTCCGGTCCGCGACGATGGGCCACCGGCTCAACAGCGCGTTCCCGAAGTCGTCGTCGTCCACCTGCACGGAGGCAGGGTAGTAGACGTAGGCCAACCCCAGCTCACTTGCGATGCGGTCGACGGACGCTGCGTCCATCTCCTGCATCGCGATGACATCCGCCCCCGCGAGCGGAGGCCTCGAGAGCGCGGTGATGGCCTCGGTGACCTTTTCGGCGAAGGACAGGTTGAACGTCACCACGGTGATGGAAGCGGGCGCCTCGGAGGCGACGGTATCAGGCTCCCGATGGTCGCCGCTGTACCGGGGGCCGCCCTCATCGGTGTAGTTCTCCGCGAGCGGGCATCCCGTCAGGAACGCGAGCAGGAGAAGCGCCCACGGCGGCGCGATACGCAGCCGTTGGAGGTAGTCAGGCTGCCAGACGCCTTCTCTGGCGCCAGGCGCCTCCGCCGCGGCGGCGCGTGCGTCGTTGCATTTCAATGACCCGTGCATCGCGCCACTGAACGAAGCAGCGCCCCAGAGATTCCTTCCACCGCAGCGCCGACACCGCACCGCTCCCTCCAACGGGCGCAGAGCAACAGAGGGAGTGAACGCCTTGATGGAGCAACCGCCTCATGGCCCAAGCCCACCAGGCAGCCGGATGCGGTGCTTGCAGAGATGCACTCAGCCACCTGCGGAGTGAGGCCAGTCCTCCACCTCGCTCGCGGCGGAACGAATCACCGCAAGTACGGCACGGAAGCGGGGCATCAGCGGCCAGGATGCCGTTGACGCCCCGCCCTTCCCGCCTACTTCTTGGAGCTGCTGCGCAGGTACCGGTAGAACTCGGACTCGCCGCCCAGGAACAGCGACGTGGAGCTGTCCACGACGTCCGGGTAGGCCTCCAGCGTCCGCATGAACTGGTAGAACTCCGGGTCCCGGCCGAACGCCTCCGCATAGATCTTCGTCGCCTCGGCGTCCGCGGCGCCGGTGACGTCCTGGGCCTTGCGGTAGGCCGCCGAGCGGATCTCCTTCAAGTCACGCTCACGCTGGCCCCGGACCTCCGCCGCGCGGCCCATGCCCTCCGAGCGGGAGCGCTCGGCGATGCGCTTGCGCTCGGAGATCATCCGCTCGAACACCTTCACCTGGACCTCGTCCACGTAGTTGATGCGGCGGATCTGCACGTCGACCAGCTCCACCCCGAACTCCTTGACGATCTCCGCGGCCCGCAGCCGGATCTGGCGAGTGAGCTTGTCCCGGCCCTGGGCGACCTGCTCCAACGACTCCGCCCGCTCCGTCTCGGCGGTGTACTCGTCGTCCTCGAAGGGACGGTTGGTG
The DNA here is from genome assembly GCF_006547355.1 of Myxococcus sp. AB036A. NCBI lineage: Bacteria > Pseudomonadati > Myxococcota > Myxococcia > Myxococcales > Myxococcaceae > Myxococcus > Myxococcus sp. AB036A. Next base: position 2,735 of record NZ_VHLC01000044.1, read on the forward strand.
GAGCGGACCGCCTCGATCAGCGCGAACGACGCGATGGTGTTGCGCGTCTCGCCGTCGATGATGTCGTCGAGCCGGGACTGCGCGTTGCGCTCGTCCCGCAGGCGCTGGAAGAAGCGCAGCGGGTCCACGATGCGCCAGCGACCAAAGGTGTCCACCCAGATGTACTTCTTGTCCTTGGTGGGAATCTGGTTCGGGTCACCGCGCCAGTCCAGCCACCGCTTGTCGAAGCGGTTCACCGTGTCGACAAAGGGCATCTTGAAGTGGAGCCCCGGGTCCACGACGGACGCGCCCTTCGGCTCGCCGAACCGGGTGATGACGGCCTGCTCGTGCTCGCTCAGGGTGTAGGTCGCGGAGAAGCCCAGCACCACGGCCAGGACGGCCAATACGCCAAGGGGAATGACAAGGCGGCTCATCGGCGGCCCTCCGTCTGGCTCGCGCTCCCGGACACCGCGGGGTCGGTCGCCTGCATGTTCAACAGCGGCGTGAGCCCCTTGACGGACTCATCCAAGACGACCTTCTGCCCGGCGCTCCGGAGCACCTGGCTCACGGTCTCCAGGTACATGCGGCGGCGGGTGACGTCCGGCGCCTTGCGGTACTCCTCGTAGACGCGAGCGAAGCGGTCCGCTTCACCCTTGGCGCGGTTCACACGTTCAATGGCATAGCCCTCGGCGCTGCGCAGCGCCTCCTCGGCCTCGCCCTTCGCGCGGGGAATGACGCGGTTCAGCTCGGCATAGGCCTCGTTGATGACGCGCTCCTTCTCCTGGATGGCCTGGTTCACCTCGTTGAAGGACGGCTTCACCGGGTCGGGCGGGTTCACGTCCTGGAGGACCACCTGCTGGATGTCCACGCCCGTCTCGTAGCGGTCCGCCAGGTCCTGGAGCAGCAACTTGGCCTGGGTGGCCACCGCCTGGCGGCCCGTGGTGAGGACCTCATTCACCGAGTGGTCTCCCACGACGGCCCGCATCGAGGCCTCGGAGATGTCCCGGAGCATGCCCTCCACGTTCTTCACCTTGAAGAGGTACTTGTACGGGTCCTTGATCTTGTACTGGACGATCCACTCCACCACCGCGACGTTGAGGTCACCGGTGAGCATGAGCGACTCGCGCTTCGTGTCCGATGACTCCGCCGCATAGGCAGAGCCCACGCGCGAGCGGGAGGCCTCCGTGCGGAAACCGAACTCCGCCTTGAGCTGACGCTGCACCGGGACCTTCACGATGCGGTCCACCCAGAAGGGCATCCGGAAATGCGGGCCCGGCTCCACCGTTCCCACGAAGCGCCCCAGCCGGAGGATGACGCCCACTTCGTCCGGCTCCACCTGGGCGTAGCTGGTCATCAGCCCCACCAGCAGGAACAGGCCAAACACCGCGAACAGGATGCGGCGCCCTATTCCAGGCCCCAGTTGCCGCCGAAGCTCACGTAGGACGTCTGACGGCTCCCGCCCTCGTGGGTCGGAATTCATGACGCGAGGATTCCATGACATCCATCCGTCTTCCCCCGTACAGGCTGCTCATGCAAGGGGCGCCGCGAGAATTCCAGCCAGCCGGGCACCATGCGCAGCGCTCACGCGCTTGACCGGTATGGGCACGTCACTTCGGTCACTTCGATTGCCGCTCCACGGCACGCTCATTAGGGAAGCCGCACTTGCCAGGGAGGAATCCGTTGAGGGACCTGACCAACCGACGAATCGTGCTCGCATCCCGGCCCGAAGGCCGGCCCACACGGGAGAACTTCCGCATCGAGGACGTCTCCGTACCGGAGCCCGGCGAGGGTGAGCTCCTGCTGAAGGTCCAGTACCTGTCGCTGGACCCGTACATGCGAGGCCGGATGAGCACCGCGAAGTCGTACGCCCGCCCACTGGACCTGGGCGAGGTCATCGTCGGCGGCACCGTCGCCCGCGTCGTCCGCTCCCGACACCCGGGCTACGCGGAAGGCGACATCGTCCTCTCCTACTCGGGCTGGCAGACCTACTCGCTGTCCAAGGGTGAAGGTCTGCGCAAGCTCGACCCGGCCGCCGCCCCTGTCTCCACCGCGCTGGGCGTGCTCGGCATGCCGGGATTCACCGCCTACTCGGGCCTCTTCACGATTGGACGGCCTCAGCCCGGTGAGACGGTGGTCGTCGCCGCGGCCAGCGGTCCTGTCGGCGCGACGGTGGGGCAGTTGGCCAGAATCAAGGGCGCACGCGCGGTGGGCATCGCGGGCGGGCCGGAGAAGTGCGCGTACGTGCGTGACGAGCTCGGCTTCGACGCCGTCGTGGACCACCGCGCTCCGGACTTCGCCGAGCGTTTGAAGGAAGCCTGCCCCAAGGGCGTGGACGTGTACTTCGAGAACGTGGGCGGCGCGGTCTGGGACGCCGTCTTCCCGCTCCTCAATCCGTTCGCGCGAGTCCCCGTCTGCGGCCTCATCGCCTGGTACAACAGCACGGGTCCCTTCGAGGGCCCGAACCGCCTGCCCCTCGTCATGCGCGACGTGCTCTCCAAGAGCCTGACGCTGCGGGGCTTCATCCAGACGGAGTTCGTCAGCCAGCTCCCGGATTTCTACCGGGACATGAGCGCATGGGTGCGCGAGGGACGCGTGCGCTACCGCGAGGACATCGTCAACGGGCTCGACCAAGCGCCCGAGGCCTTCGTCGGGCTGCTGGAAGGCCGCAACTTCGGCAAGCTCGTGGTGAAGGTGGACGCAACGGCATGACGGCCGACGCGTGAAGCGCCGCCTGCGTGCCCGGAACACTCAGGCACGCAGGGGCAAACTGGCTCAGCTCGGCTTGGCCCGTACGGACTGGAAGGCCCGCGTCGCGGCCGTCACCAGCAGAACGATGAGGCCACCCGCGATGATGCCAGCCACCGCGTTCATCAGAGACGGCACGAGCGCGCCCAGCAGCCCGCCAACGCCTGGCACCGCCGCAACCGCGGCGGTCGAATGCTCGATGAAGTGATGCAGGGGCGCGATGCCGTGCGTGAGGATGCCGCCACCCACCATGAACATGGCGGCCGTGCCCACGATGCCGAGCCCCTTCATCAGGTACGGCGCGGTGGCCAGGATGCCCTGGCCCAGGCTCCGCTTGAGCCCGCCCTCCGCCTTCATCAGGTAGAGCCCCGCGTCGTCGAGCTTCACGATGCCCGCGACCAGGCCGTACACGCCCACCGTCATGAGGAGGGCGATGCCCGTCAGCACGGCGACCTGCATCCCGAAGGTCGCGGCGGTGAGCGTTCCGAGCGAGATGACGACGATTTCGGCGGACAAGATGAAGTCGGTGCGGATGGCGCCCTTGATCTTGTCCTTCTCCATGGCGACCAGGTCCACCGACGGGTCCGCCACTGCATTGATGCGTTCCTGCTTCTGCGCCGCCTGCTCCTCCTTGCCGTGCAGGAACTTGTGGGCCACCTTCTCGAAGCCCTCGAAGCACAGGAAGGCGCCACCCAGCATCAGCAGCGGGGTGATGGCCCAGGGCGCCAGCGCGCTGATGGCCAGCGCCGCGGGCACCAGAATCGCCTTGTTGACCATCGAGCCCTTGGCGACGGCCCAGACGACGGGCAGTTCGCGGTCGGCGCTGACGCCGGAGACCTGCTGGGCATTGAGGGCGAGGTCATCCCCCAGCACGCCAGCGGTCTTTCGGGTCGCGACCTTCGTCATCGCCGCGATGTCGTCCAGCAGGCTGGCAATGTCATCAATCAGGGTGAGGAGGCTGCTTCCGGCCACGTGGTTCGTCCTGGTGTAGAGGGCACGGGCGCGTCTCGAAGACGTCCCAAACCCTGGATATAGCCTGGATTAAGCGCGTCCACGCGGCTTCGAAAGCCACTCCCCCGGCTTTTCCCCCACCCCACCGCCATCCTCTTTTCCCTGGGTTCACCGAACAGGGCTGTAAGCAAGCGCGCTGGACCTGGCCGGCCGGATGGGGCATGCGTGAGGCCCACCCGCAACCCGAGCCACACCCGGCCCGGCCATCCCGCGAGAGAAGTCCATGCGAGCCTGCCCGTGCTGCAGGGAGGTGCTGACCGCCGGCATCCTGGGCCTGGGCGTCCGCCGCCTCGCGGGAAGCTGCGAGGTTTGCGGCGACACGGTCTGCCAGGTGTGCCTGAGCACGCAGGTCCTGGAGGCCGGTGACTTCCGGCAACGCCCGGTGGCGCCCGGCCACGAGAACCGGAAGGCCCGGGGCCGCATCTGCCGCGCCTGCTGGTGGGAGCACCTGACGGAGCGAGGCATCAAGCCTCCGTTCCCCGCCCCGCCTGGACAACGCGAGCGGGCCGCCCACGCGGCGAGGTCATCCTGCCAGCACCTGGACGTCACCCAGGCCATGGGCTTCTGCCCCGGCTGCGGCGACGAAGTCGAATGGAAGGCCGAGCACGGCAACCCCGTCTGCGTGGCGTGCGAGGCACCCTCGCACCCGCTCTTCAATCACTGCTGGGCATGTGGCGAGTCCTTCGACGAGGCCAACGCGCCCGAGCCCGTGGCCCAGGGCTACCGGCTCGAGTTCGGCTGCGACGCGGATGACTGCACCGGGAAGCTGGCGTGGCTGATGCCCTACTGCCCGTGGTGCGGAGAAACGAAGCACTGGGAGCCCGCGAGCGGTGGCGACCTGGAGTGCACCGAGTGCGAGCACCGCCTGGACCGCGCGTGGGCCCACTGCGTGCGGTGTGGCGAAGAGGCCCCCCTGCCAGACGACTGTCTCCGGTGCGGCCAGGACCTGGACGACGCCCCCTCCGCTGCGCGCTGCGAGTCGTGCCGCAACATCGTGTGTGGGGACTGCTTCGACACACGCGTGGTTCCCTCCGCCTCCGGTGAGCCCCAGGAGCGGCTCCTGTGCACCCCCTGCGGCGTGGGCTTCGACCGGCCCGCGCCTCCCGCCGAGCCTCCCGAGGAGGAGGAAGAAGCGGAGGCCGAGGACACCGCCGAGGACGCCGACGACACGGACGACACGCCCGACGAGGAGCCTGAGCCTGAACCGGAGCCTCGCACCGAAGCGCCTCGCGCGCCTGAACCGGAACCGGTGGCGTCTGCCTGGGAGGTGCTGGGAATCACGCCCGGCACTCCGCTCGCGGATGCACGGCGAGCCTACCTGTCACTGGTGGCCCAGTATCATCCGGACAAGGTCGCGCAGCTCGGCCCCAAGCTGCAGGCCCTGGCGCAGGAAGAGACGCGCAGGCTCATCGAAGCTTGGGAGTACGTTCGCAGGAAGACTTAACGCAGTCCCCGGAACGAGTCCGGACCTCACCCGGTCCGGACCTCGTACCGTCCAGATTCAGGCGTGAGAGGACGGCTGCACGTCCGCGCCCTCCCGAATCTTGTCGGAGCGCTCCCGCAGCTCTCGCCACGAGTCCTCGAAGTCCTTCTTCAGCTTCGACCAGTTCTCACCATGGCTGCTCATCAATCGGCGCAGCGCGGACTCCGTGTCCTGGAGTGAGCGACGGATGAACTGGAGTTCCTGCCGCGTGAGCCGTGAGTCCTCGGCCCGGGACTGCGCGGCGGACGCTTCCCAACCATCCACCTGCGCGCCGAGCGCTCGAAGCTCCGCCTCCCGCTTGCGCTCGTAGCCGGCACGGACGAGCGCCATCTTGGCTTCCATCTCGATGACAGCCTGGTTGGTGTCATCGTAGGACTTCCGGAGTTCGGCCTTGCCCTGGTCGAAGTTCTGCGTCTGCCGCTTGCTCAGCTCCTCCAGCTTGGTGCGGAACTGGTCGAAGACGCGGCGAATGCCGGACATGTCCTTGAGCTCGTCGCTCGCCTGGCGGACGTCTCCCTGCGCCTCCGTTTCGGCAATCCGGGCGTCGAGCCTCCGCTTTTCCGCATCCATCTGCTTCACATAGGCCTCTTGCTCCGTCATGACGCGTGTCTCCTTCCGCGCGACCTTCCGGGCGCGGCGCTGTGCTGACGTCATGCATGAGGGCTCCCCCCCATGGACGCACACACTGCGACGGACGAGGCCCGGGCGTCCGGCTCACCGGGCCAGCTGCGGACGAAGCGCACTCCCGGCGGCCAGCTGCCCCGCTTGAACTCCCCTACAGGCCTGAATCCCACAGTGCATGTCAGGGCGAGACGCAATGCTGCGTCGAGGGCGACAACCCACTCTTCAGAAAAAATCGGAAGTACCGTCATGCCGAAGCTGAACCAGATCATCGCCGTCGAGAAGGGCGTCAAGAACCGCTCCCAGCAAGAGCTGACCCAAGCCCATCACGACCTCCAGAAGCCGCAGTTGCTCAGCGGCATCTCCCGCACGTATCAGCCCCGCGACGAGGAGGGTGAGCGCTTCCCCCCCGAATCCACCCGCGTGCAGGTACGAACGCAAGACGTCCTCAAGAAGACGCAAGAGATTCTCACCCGGCTCTTCGACGTCACCGCCACCAAGGACCTCACCAACTGTCACGCGAAGGCGGACGTGCGCGTGGATGGCAGGGTCCTGCTCAAGGGTGTTCCCGCCACGTATCTGCTCTTCCTGGAGAAGCAGCTGGTGGACCTTCACACCTTCGTGAAGAAGCTGCCCACGCTGGACCCGTCGGAGTCGTGGGTTCCCGACCCGGCGCAGGGCCTGTGGGCCACCGAGCCCGTGCAGACGGCGAAGACGAAGAAGGTTCCCCGCAACCACGTGAAGTCCGAGGCCACCGAGAAGCACCCGGCCCAGGTGGAGGTCTATTACGAGGACATCGTCGTCGGTTACTGGAAGACGGTGAAGTTCTCGGGGGCGCTCCCCGCCACGCGCATGAATGACCTGCTGGAGCGCGTGGAGAAATTGCAGCAGGCCGTCAAATTCGCCCGCGAAGAGGCGAACGCCGTCGAGGTGGAGGAAATGAAGGCCGGCGAGGCCCTCCTCGGCTACCTGTTCGGCTAGACTCACGGCCGCAGACCTTTTGGAGTCCAGACTCAAACTCAGCAGCAGCCTCACGCCGAGCGTTCTCCGGCCGTCCCCCAGTGCAGGTTCGAGTCCTGCCCCCGCCATTCAGCACCACCTGCGGCGGGGTAGCCCAATCATGGTAGAGGCAGGCGGCATCACGAGCGCGCGAAGCACCCCAAACTCAAATTCTCACTCCAGACTCAGCATTCGCTGTCGCAGGCCCGATCAACCGTTCCCGCCCCCTCCCTCGTGATGCTGGTGCAATTCCAGCCCGCCGCTCCATTTCCCCTTGCGCGGCGGTCGTTCAATCGCAGGACCCGAGGTCTCAACCGCAGGCAGGAACTTAAACGTGCGGGTCTCATCCATGGCAGCACCCCGAGCCCGGGCAGGAGGACACCCTGCTCGGGCTCACTCTTTTCCAGCGGCGTGGCGGGACTTGACGCGCCTGGGCGGCAGCGCTCGGGTGCGCCCCATGGATTGCCTGCGGACCCGCGCTGAAGCGTCGAACTACACGCAAACGTCCCTTCACTCCGACGTGCTGGCCTTCGTGGACGAGCTCTGCCGCCGCACGAAGCTCGCCCGCAGGGTGGACTTCGGCCAGAGCGGCGAAGGCCAGCCCCTGGTGGCGCTGGTGGTGAGCGACCGCGGCTGCTTCACGCCCGAGCAGGCGCGCAAGCAGAAGAAGGTCGTGGCAAGCTGCGCGCCTACAACCGGGGCATGTTGGAGCGCGTCGCCAAGGTCGTGCAGGGCCGCCATGGCTTCGACAGCTTCTGGTACGGCAACTACAAGGACGAAGGCGACCCGCGCTCGGGCTGGCACACGTACCCGGCGCTGCCGCGCTTTGGCAGCCACTACCGGGGCCTGCTCGGCCGGCTGGACGTGCTGCTGGAGACGTACAGCTACATCGACTTCCCGCGCCGCTGCGCGGTGATGCGCACGTGGCTGCTGGAGCTCTTCCGCGACGCGGCCCGGAACGCCGCCACCTGGTGGTGGGCTCCGCCGCCGCGCCGAAGAAGGCGGAGTAGCCCCGCCGCCGGACCTTGCGGGCGGGGCCTCGCGGCGGGCGCTCAATGGCGCCGGCCGGGGTGACGCCGGTCGTCACGGACTTCCCGCCGGGTCTGGTTCAGCTCCCGCTCCGCCACCTGGATGAGCTCCAGGATGAGCGTGCGCTTGTAGCTCAGGGCTCCGGGCTGCCGCAGGCCCTCGATTTCGTCGAGCTCGCGGGCGATGGCCTTCCGGGTCCGCAGCGAGGCGTGCTCGGCGCGCAGGTCGCTCCGGGCGTCGGCCGCGGAGGCACGGCCCCACATGGTCGCCCGGGGGCCGCCCCACTGGGCCACGCGCGCATCCCGCCGGCTCCGCCGCGCCTGCGCCCAGTCCTTGGACAGCTCCCGCTCGCTCTCCGCCAGTTCGGCACGGAGGAGCTTGCGCAGACTGACCTCCACGTTCGCCATCTGCCGTTCGCTCCGGCTGCGCCACGCGGCGTCGAAGCGGGCCAGCAGGTTGCGCAGGTCCTCCAGGTCGCGGCGGTCATCGCGCAGCTCGCTCCGCTCCACGCGCGTGGGACGGGGGCCGAACCCCTGGGCCTGCGCACTGCCAGTGAGGAGAAAGGCTGCGACCAGCGCGGATGCGATGCGGTTCATGGGGTGCGTCCTCGTGAGCTCAGGGCCCGCCGTCGTGTTCATGAGGACAGACGCCTGCACCGCGGATCTATTCAGCCCCCTACTCCTTGCGCAGCAGCACGAACTCCACGCGGCGGTTCAGCTCGCGCCCGCGAGGCAGCAGGTTCGGCGCCTTGGGCCGGGTGTCACCCAGGCCCACGGTTTCGATGCGCGACGCGTCCAGTCCCGCGTCGACCAGGGCCTTGGCCACGGCTGCGGCGCGGGCTTCGGACAGCGTCTTGCGGGCCGCCGCCGCGGGGCGTTCGCGGTTGTCGGTGTGGCCTTCAATGCGGAGCCGGAGCTTCTCGTCCCGCACGAACATGTCCATCAGCAGGGCCAGTCCCGCGGTCGTTCCCTTGCGTGGCGCGGCCTGCTTCTCCGCGAAGCGCGGCATGCGCGGCAGCTCCACGACCTCCTTCTTCAGGCGGACCTTCTGGGACTTCGACACCGGTGCCTTCGCCAGGGTGAAGGACACCGTGGGCACCGCCTCCCGGGAGAGCGTCACCTTTCGCGTCTGCGCCAGGTAGCCCTGAGCCAGGACGTCCAGCCGGTACTCTCCGGGCGGCAGCATGACCTCCACCGGCTTGCGCGCCTTGCGGTCCACCATCACCCGCTGCGGCGCCCCGGTGGCGGACTTCACGTACACGGTGGCCGCGGCGGGCCGCTTCCCCGCGAGCACCTTCAACAGCAGCTTCGCGGGCGCCACCGGCCCCTGCTCGGGCGCCTCCACCGTCTTCACGGGCGCGGCAACGGGCGGCGTCGGCGAGATGGGGGTCGTCACGGGGGGCGGGGTCGGCTTCGCGGGAGCCTGCGCCACCGCGGCCACGGGCGCACCCGCATCCGGCACGTCGGGAATGGCCACGTCCGCCATGGCGGCCGTCATCTCCGCCTTCACATCATGGGACAGCTTCAGCTTCAGCCGGGGGTCCGGCGCGGTGGGGTTGATGGCGGGCAGCACCCGCACCCGCGCCCGCAGGCCGCGCTGCACCTGCACCGTCACCGACGCCGTCAGCTTCCAGAGGAAGCCGCTCTCCTCGCTGAAGAGGTTCCAGGACTCGTTGGCGTAGGTGACGTGCGAGACGAGCGTGTAGGAGCCCTCCTCCACCGTGAGCACCGCGAGCCGGTGCAGGCCGGGGCCGTTGAGCTTGTCCAGGCCGGGGATGGCCAGGGGCTGGCCGTTGACGAGAAAGTCCGCCTCCACCAGCTTGTAGCCGCGCGACGTGCCCGCTCCGGGAAGGCCCTCGAAGGAGATGACGATCTCCGGCGGCGGCGTCTTCACCATCTCCTGGAGCTGACGGTCCAGGTCCTCGCGCGCCCGCTGCTCCACGGCGGACGGCTCCGCCGCGCGCGCGGAGGCGGCGAGCAGGGCCATGAAAACCAGAAGGGGAACTTGAACGGAGATGGCGGCCACGGGGGCTCACAGCATCGCACAACCTGGCGGCTCCGCGAGTTGTCCGCCACCCGGGCTGACGACCAGCCAACCCTCGCCCGCCTTCCCTCCTCTGTCCATGTATCAGGATGTATCTGGAGTGAAGGGACTTGTAGCTCCCATGCTGGGAGGTTTTCTCGCGCCACGAGTTCCAGCTACCCACGAGGGCCGCATCAGCGCTACGCCTACGGGTATGACCGACTTCCAGTTCCAGGACATGCTGCCGCTGGGCAAGGACGAGACGCCGTACCGGCTGCTCTCCAAGGACCACGTCTCCACCTTCGAAGCCGGCGGCCGCACCTTCCTCCAGGTCGCGCCCGAGGCGCTCACCCTGCTCACCCGCGAGGCCATGCGCGACATCGCGCACCTGCTGCGCCCCGGGCACCTGAAGCAGCTCTCCCACATCCTCGAGGACCCCGAGGCGTCGTCCAACGACCGCTTCGTGGCGCTGGAGCTGCTGAAGAACGCCAACATCGCCGCCGGCGGCGTGCTGCCCTCCTGCCAGGACACGGGCACCGCCATCGTCATGGGCAAGAAGGGCCAGTACGTCATCACCGGTGGCAATGACGAGGAGGCCATCTCCCGCGGCGTGTTCGAGACGTACCAGACGTCGAACCTGCGCTACTCGCAGATGGCGCCGCTGGACATGTACAAGGAGGTCAACACCGGCAACAACCTGCCCGCGCAGATCGAGCTCTACGCGACGGATGGTGACGCCTACAAGTTCCTCTTCATGGCGAAGGGCGGCGGCTCCGCCAACAAGAGCTACCTGTTCCAGGAGACGAAGGCGCTGCTCAACCCGCAGAGCCTGCTGAACTTCGTGGACGCGAAGATCCGCTCGCTGGGCACCGCGGCCTGTCCGCCGTACCACCTGGCCATCGTCATTGGCGGCACCTCCGCCGAATACGCGCTGAAGACGGCCAAGTACGCCTCCGCGCGCTACCTGGATTCGCTCCCCACCGAGGGCAACAAGCTGGGCCGCGGCTTCCGCGACGTGGCGCTGGAGCAGGAGATCCTCAAGCTCACGCAGCGCACCGGCATTGGCGCGCAGTTCGGTGGCAAGTACTTCTGCCACGACGTGCGCGTCATCCGCCTGCCCCGCCACGGCGCGTCCTGTCCGGTGGCCATCGCCGTGTCGTGCTCGGCGGACCGGCAGATCCTGGGGAAGATCACCCGGGACGGCATCTTCCTGGAGCAGTTGGAGGCGGACCCGGCGAAGTACCTGCCGGAGACGACGGACGGCGAGCTGGGCGGCGAGGTGGTGAAGATCGACCTCAACCGCCCCATGAGCGAGATTCGCGCCGAGCTGTCGCGCTACCCCATCAAGACGCGCCTGTCGCTCAGCGGCCCCCTGGTGGTGGCCCGCGACATCGCCCACGCGAAGATCAAGGAGGTCCTGGACTCCGGCAAGGAGATGCCCCAGTACCTCAAGGACTACATGGTCTACTACGCGGGCCCGGCGAAGACGCCGGAAGGCTATGCCTCGGGCTCCTTCGGCCCGACGACGGCCGGCCGCATGGACGCCTACGTGGACCAGTTCCAGGCCGCGGGCGGCAGCTTCGTGATGCTGGCCAAGGGCAACCGCTCCCCCGCCGTCACCGAGGCCTGCAAGAAGCACGGTGGCTTCTACCTGGGCTCCATCGGCGGCCCGGCGGCGCGGCTGGCCAAGGACTGCATCACCAAGGTGGAGGTGCTCGAGTACGCCGAGTTGGGCATGGAAGCCGTCTGGAAGATTGAAGTGGTGGACTTCCCGGCCTTCATCGTCGTGGACGACAAGGGCAACGACTTCTTCGCCAACATCAACAAGCCGTCGGCGGCGAAGAAGGCCTGAACGGGCGCCACCCGCCCCTGACGCTCAGGGACGAGGCGGCTCCCCGGCCTTGGGAGCCGCCGTGGCGGAGGCGCGGCGCTTCGGGATGATGGAGCGCCGTGGCCCCTTGAGGGCCACGCCCAACAGCATGGTGGCTGGGAGCAGCATTCCCAGCCCCTGACTGAAGTTGTCAGGGGGCTTCACGATGGCCCCCAACACCAACACGGAGAACAGCAGGCCACAGACGAGCCGGATGGCGAGAGCGTTCACGCCTCCAGCCTAGACAGCCCGTGGCCGCTGTCCACCGGCCCGTACCGCGGGGCTACCAGATCTTGACGCGCTGCTCGGGCGGCAGCCAGCTGGCGTCCCCCTCCTTCACGCCGAAGGCCTCGTAGAACTCCGGCATGTTCCGCACCACGCCGTTGACGCGGTACCGCGGCGGCGAGTGGGGGTCGGTCAGCAGCATCTGCCGCATGGCATCGTCCCGGTACAGGCCGCGCCAGATCTGCCCCCAGCCCAGGAAGAAGCGCTGGTCGCCGGAGAAGCCGTCGATGACGGGCGGCGTCTTGCCCTGGGTGGACAGCTTGTAGGCCTGGTACGCGACGGTGAGGCCGCTCAGGTCGCCGATGTTCTCGCCCAGCGTGAGCTTGCCGTTGACGTTCATGGCCTCCAGCGGGCTGAAGCCGTTGTACTGATTCACCAGCATGTTGGTGCGCTGCTCGAAGCCCGACTTGTCCTCGGGCGTCCACCAGTCACGCAGGTTGCCGTCGCCGTCGGAGCGGCTGCCCTGGTCGTCGAAGCCGTGGCTGAACTCGTGGCCGATGACGCCGCCGATGGCGCCGTAGTTCGTCGCGTCGTCCGCCTCCGGGTCGAAGAACGGCGGCTGGAGGATGGCGGCCGGGAAGACAATCTCGTTCATCGTGGAGCTGTAGTAGGCATTCACCGTCTGCGGCGTCATGCCCCACTCCTCGCGGTCGATGGGCTTGCCCAGCTTGCCTACCGCGCGCTGGTGATCGAACAGCTCGCCCCGGCGGACGTTGCCCACCAGATCACCGGCGACGATGTCCAACGACGAGTAATCCCGCCACTTGTCCGGGTAGCCAATCTTCACGCCGAACTTCTCCAGCTTGGCCTGGGCCTGCGCCTTGGTGGCGGGGCTCATCCAGTCCAGTCCGTCGATGCCCTTGCGGAAGGCCTCGCGCAGGTTGGCCACCAGCTCCTGCATGCGCTTCTTGGAGTCGGGGCTGAAGTGGCGCTCCACGTAGAGTTGGCCCACGGCCTCGCCGACGACCTCGTTCACCTGGGCCACGCCGCGCTTCCAACGCGGGCGGTTCTCCTCCATGCCCTGGAGCGTCTTGCCGCGGAACTCGAAGTGCGCCTGCTCGAAGGCGCTGCTGAGCAGCGGCGCGCGGGTGTCCAGCACCTTCAGCGCCAGGTACTGCTTGATGACCGGCAGCGGCGTGGACTTCAGCAACCCGCCCAGGGCCTCCAGGTAGTCCGGCTGACGGACGATGACGGAGGGCGTGGCCTCCGCACCGGACGCCTTGAGGAAGCGGCCCCAGGAGAAGCCCGGCGTCAGCGCGTCCAGCTCCGCGACCGTCTTGGGGTTGTACGTCTTCTCGCGGTCGCGGTTGCGCGCCCGGTCCCACTGCTTCGCGGCCAGCGCCGTCTCGAACGCCATCACGTCCTGGGCGGCCTTCTTCGCGTTCTTCTCACCGGCCAGCGTGAGCAGCTTCTCGATGTAGGCCACGTACGCGGCGCGGACCTCGACGAAGCGCGGCTCCTGCTTGGTGTAGTAGTCCCGGTCCGGCAGGCCCAGGCCCAGCTGCGTGGCGTAGACGATGTAACGCGTGGCCTGCTTCTGGTCCTGGCCCACGAAGATGCCGAACGGCACCGGCACGCCTTCGCGCAGCAGCGTCGCGAACAGCTCCGGCAGCGCGTCCGCGCGCTTCACGGCCTTCACGCGCTCCAGCTCGTCGCTCACCGGCTTCAGGCCCAGCGACTCGATGTGCTGGGTGTCCATGAAGCTGTTGTAGAGGTCACCCACCTTCTGCGCGGTGGAGCCCGGGTGGCGCTCCTTCGCCGCGGCGGACTCCTCGATGATGGCGCGCATGGCCAGCTCGGCCTTGTCCACCAACTCGATGATGGTGCCGTACCGGGCGCGGTCCGCGGGGATGGACGCCGTCTTCAGCCAGTTGCCGTTGACGAAGGCGTAGAAGTCGTCCTGCGGCCGGACATCGCGGTCCAGGTGCTTCAGCTCCACGCCCAGCGAACGCACGGCCTCCGCGGAAGCGGCCTGGGCGGCGGGCACGGCCGGAGGAGGCGCGTCATCGGAGGGGGCCGGCTGCTGCGTGGTGGCACAACCGGTGAGGAGCAGGGTGCCCAAGGCGCTGCGGGCCCAGGCACGACGGGAGAAGGTCTTCAGGGGGCTCAATGCGGCTCCGTGAGGAAGTGAGGGGCGGCGAATGCTGCCAGACGCGGAGGGTCGTCGTCCCTCCGGGCAGGCAGGAAAAACACCTGGGCCCGTCCCCTATTCCATGGAGCGGGCCCCACCCGCACCCTTCGCGCGGTGGGGCCCCTCGCAGCGTGCGCTAACGCTGCGGCTGGCCCAGCACCGGCGCCGGTACAGGCGTGGGCGTGGGCGCTGGCGCGGCGGGCGGGGCGACGGGCGTCACCGTGACGTCCTGGGCCAGCGCGTCCACGCCGTGGAAGCCCTTGGCGCTCACCTCGGCGCCCCGGTACAGGGCCCAGCCCGGCAGGCCGCGCTGGTAGGCGCGCGTCATGTGCCAGAGCTGGAGTCCGCTGTTGGACACGAACAGGTACATCGACCGCTTCGGGTTCCACGGGTTCGGCAGCGCGACGGCCAGGCCATCATCCGGGCGGCCGTACGTCTTGCCCTGCCAGCGGAAGTAGCGCCGCCCCAGCTCCACGGGGAGCTTCTTCTCGGTCGCCAGCCGCGCCAGCAGCGCGTTGTCCTCCGCGCCGCCGAAGAGGACCAGGTCCCGGTCCGCCAGCTCCGCGTCCGTCACCTCGGCGTCCGGCTTGATGGGCATCAGGTACTCCACGAACGCGTCCGCCAGCACCTCCCGGTAGCCCAGCGCCAGCGTGCGCATGGACTCCGTCTGGCGCGCCGTGCCGTGCACCAGGAGCAGCTTCTCCCAGGCGTCGAGCTGGTTCGACAGCGTCTGGTGGTGCTCGCGCGGCACCGGGATGTCATTGCCGGCGTTGAACACCACGCGGACGGGAGGCTCCGCCGTGCGGAAGGTGAACGTCTCGTTGAGGCCCTTCACCTCCACGCGCTCCAGCGTGGCGCCCTTCGCGGTGCGCACCTCCACCATCGCAACGAAGTGCCAGGGGCGCGAGCCGGGCTGCTCCACCTTCAGCGTCACCTCGTAGCCGTCCTTCACCTGCGCGGCGCTGGCACGGATGCGCGGCTGCGGCAGTCCGGTCTGCTCCACCCACTGCGACACGAAGAGGCCCACGTCCCTGCCGGTGGCCTCCAGCACCGCGCGCTTGAAGTCCGCGGTGGTGACGTTCTTGTTGGTGTAGCGGCCATGCAGGGCGTTCATCGCCTTGGAGAAGTGGGCGTTGCCCAGCAGCAACCGGAGCTGGTGCAGCAGGAAGGTGCCCTTGATGCGCGGCAGCATGTAGGTGCCGTAGCGGCCGTAGTCCGTCTTCGCGGAGGCCGGCACCACGTCCGCCTCGCGCGAGGTGGTGAAGAGGTAGCGCGCGTTGAGGTCGGCCAATGCGTTGCGCTGGTACTCGAAGGCCTTGTCGGACGTGTCTCCGTCCGCCGGCAGGTCCTTGAGCAGCTTCCAGTACGCGGCGGTGCCGCTGACCAGCCAGTTCTCGCCGTCCGTCGCGGGGAACACGGTGTTGGCCCACAGCAGGGGCCTGCCGAAGACGAACGCGTCCTTCGCCTTCGACACGTCGCGCTTGAGCGCGGCCGGCTCCGCGGGAGGCGTCCACCCCTTGCGCGCGGCCCCCAGCTTCTCCGCGACGAAGACGGGGCTGAAGGCCGTGTAGCCCAGCGACAGGTGCGGCGTGGCACCGGGCAGGTCGGGAATCCACCGGCCGCCCACCATCTTCTCGCGCAGCGTCGTCTTGCCGTAGTGGGCCAGGAACATCAGCTTCTGGGCCATCTCCGACGTGGTGACCTTGCCATCACACGCGTGGGGCCGGTTGATGGGGCTGGAGGCCATCATCCGGATGGCGGTGTCCAGGTCGAAGCCCTTCTTGCCGTACTTCGCGTAGTACTCCCAGAAGGCGATGTCGCGGTTCCAGGTGTTGAAGGACAGGTCCACCGGAGCGTTGTCCGGGTTGGGCACGTACTCCTTGCGCACCTCCAAATCCCGGTTGTTGTTGTTGGCCCAGATGAAGTCCTTGAGATTGCCCGGCGTGTCCCCGGCCTGCCCCTTGCCGCCGGTGCGCCACAGGCGCGTCTTCTTCGTCCCCAGCAGCAGGCACGCGCCCTCGTCCGTCTTCGTGTCCGCCAACGTCCAGTCGTTGGTGTAGAGGCCGTTGTTGCCGTCCTTCATGATGCGGGCGACGTCGTCGATGGACGACGCGTACTGCGCGGCCTTGCGGATGCGGTTGCTCTGGGGCGTGCCATTCATGTCGAACGGCGACTGACCCACCGTCGTCTCGCCAATGACGATGCCGGCGGCATTGACGTACCAGTCCGAGCCGCTGTGGATGCCACCCGGGAAGGTCTGCATCACGAAGCGGTGGCCCTTGGTGGGCTTCACGTCCAGCACCACGTCCCAGTGAACGCCCGTGTAGCCGCCCCACATGAAAATCTGTCCCATGATGGCGCGGCCATCCGGGGTGGCGGATTTGGTGGCCACGAAGGAGGAGCAGTGGTCCCCCTTCCCCGCCCGCTCCGCGTCCTCCTCCGCCTTGAGGAAGGTGCGGCCGGTGAGCGGCGTGCCCGTGGCCCGGTTCGCCTCGGCGAGCTGCCCCGCGTCCACGGCGGAGTTGAGCGTGACGATGTCCAGCAGGTCCAGCTCGCGGTCCTTGAACTTCGCGCCCGCCTTGTTGGCGCCGTCCGCGATGCCCTTCATCTCCTCCAGGAACTCCGCGTCGTACTTGCGCAGGAAGAGCGCGTCCGCGAGCAGCCGCTGGTGGTTCCACCCCTTGGAGGCGTCCGTCCTGTCCTTCTCGATGCCGAGCTTCTCCATGTAGCGGACGATTTCCTGCGGCACCAGTTGGCCGAACTGGTGGCCCCGCTCGTAGGGCTCGCCCTCGATGTGGACGTAGATCCACCCGCCCTCGTCATAGCGGAAGCCCTTGCCGGCCCAGCGCACCGACTCCAGCGGAATGTAGGCGGTGATGTCGTCCACCTTCTCGATGCGGACGTCGTCGAACCAGGCGGTGCCCGTGGCCTTGCCGTTGCGGCCCAGGTGGAGCTGCACCCGGTCCGAGGACTGGGTGGCGAAGAAGAGCACCGACGCGCGGCCTCCCGCTTCCGCTGCGGGCGCGGGTGAGCAGTTGGTGAAGGGGAAGCTCTTCATCGACAGGCAGGCGCCGTGCGCCGTGGGGTAGCGCGCCTGCGGGTCCGTCTGGACGCCTCGCGTGCGCACCCAGGCGCTGAGCCGATAGAGCTGGCCCACCTGGAGCTTCATCGCCTCGGACTCCACCGTCGTCTCGGCGCCGCCCACCGGGTTCTCGATGGCCAGGCCGCGAGCGCCCTCCACCTTCGCCGCGGCGCTGCCGGATGCCTTCCCCTGCCCTCGGGACTTCCAGAAGGCGGGGAGCGAGCCGGAGCCGCCCGCAATCTCGAAGTTCCCGTTGGGCACGGCGACGGGCGTGGAGGCGGGCGCGGCGGCCCAGGAGGGTGCCGCGTGAAGCGTGCTCGCGGACAGCAGCAGCGCGCCAAGCAGCTTGGACGTCATGCGAAAGGAGGACATGAGGCTCCCAGCCCGGAAGGGACACCGGGC
Source organism: Myxococcus sp. AB036A (assembly GCF_006547355.1). NCBI lineage: Bacteria > Pseudomonadati > Myxococcota > Myxococcia > Myxococcales > Myxococcaceae > Myxococcus > Myxococcus sp. AB036A. The sequence continues at coordinate 20,394 of NZ_VHLC01000044.1, forward strand.
GACGGGTAGAGGTGGCCGGGGCGCATGACACCCCCGCCATCCCCGAGCGTCAATCGCGATACTCCACGACACGGCGATGACGCATGGCGGCTTCCACGCTGCCCGCCCGTCCATCCCTCAGCGAAGGACCCAGGCGCTCGTGCGGAGCAGCAGCCGGGCCGCGCGCCGCACGGCGTCCACGCGGCGCGCCGCGGTCGCTGGCGGGGTGACGGGCGCATCCCAGTCGAAGGTGCGGAGCCGGTTCAGGAAGCCCTGTTGGACGCAGCCCTCCAGGCTGAAGACGTGGAGGTCATGCGTCCAGCGCACCGCCAGACGCAGGTCGCGCGAGAACTCCGTCCAATCCAGGGGCTTCGCGGCGAAGGCGCCGGGCAGCTCCACGCCCCCGCCGGTGACGCCCACCGCCAGGGACTGACTTCCGGGCCCGTAGCTCCAGAGCACGGAGGGGCCATGGGGCCGCAGGAAGCTGGTGTAGAGCATGAGGACCTCACGGTCCGCCGGCAGGTCGAGCACTCCCGCCAGCCGCTGCACCAGCGTGGAGCGCGACTCCCGCTCGTCCACGATGATGGGGAACTGGTAGGCGTCCACCCGGTAGCCGTCCGCGCGGATGCGCTCCATCAGCCGCGCGTACCCTGCCCTCGCGTCCCGGACGCGGCGCCCCTGCACGAGCCTGGGCAGGATTTCGCCCAACTGCCGCCACCCGCCCTCCATCCACCGTCGCAGCTCGCGGATGTCCGGCTCGATGTCCAGCCCCACGCCCTCCCACGCCAAGTGGTGCTCGGCCGTCCATGCCTGGAAGGCTTCGTAGCGTGCCGTGGCCTGCGCCACATTGCCCGCATGGAACCAGTAGCCCTCTTCGGTGGGCAGCAGCAGCCACGCCGTGACGGGAATGCCCATCCGGTTCAGCCGCTGGACCACCTGGGCCCGCTCCGGCCCCAGGTCGAGCAGGCCCAGGCTCACCCCGGCCTCCAGCGCCGCCAGGTCCTCCACGACGCCAGGAGTGGCGAATAGCTCACGCAGAGGCTCCGCCTCCAGCTCGCAAAAGAAGGTCATCATGTGAGGTTTCATGCCAGCCTCGCGCCTCCCCGCGCATCGCCCGACGTCCGTGCGCCATACCACCGTGAAGGAGTCACATGGAGTTCCACAAGGGCCGGCTGTTCGATCACGTCCATCTGCGCGTCCAGGACCTCGATGCCAGCAAGCGATTCTATCGCGCGGTGCTGGACGTGTTGGGCGTGCCCTTCTTCAGCGAGAGTCCCCACCACTTCTCCGCCGACGAGCTGTTCGTCGACCGGGTGGCCCCAGGGACGCCCCGCTCCGAGCGCGGCGTCCATCTGGCCTTCCAGGCGCGGGACCGGGAGACCGTCCACCGCTTCCACGCGGCGGCGCTCGCCGCGGGCGGCCGGGACAACGGGGCGCCGGGTGAGCGCAACTACCACCCCGGCTACTACGGCGCGTTCGTCCTGGACCCGGATGGGAACAACATCGAGGCCGTGTTCCATGGCCCGGTGACGCGCTCCGCTGATTCCGTGGTGATGAAACCAACGTTCTGACGCGGAGCGTCTGCCTGGCCGCGAACCGGCGGTGGTGTCTTCCGGTTCGCACCCGCGGCCGTATGCCGCTGGACGCTCGGACGCCCCGGGCGTCAGAAGCTGGACGGGATGTCCGGCGCGCTGACGCGAGGGTGACCTGCGATGATTACGAGCAGGTCATGGCGTCCCCAGATGGCACCGACACCCTGCTCCTCATCGAGAGCGTCAAGCCCCGGCTCCGAGGTGTCTCCCACGCCGTGGCCTTCGTGGCGGCGCTGCTCGGGTGCATCCAAATGGCGCTGATGCCCGCGCGCGGCCCCCAGTACGTGGCCGACCTCGTGTTCGGTGGCAGCCTGGTGCTGATGTTCGGCGTGAGCGCCACCTACCACCGCTTCACCTGGGGCATGGACGCGTACCGGCGCATCCAGCGCTTCGACCACGCGGCCATCTACATCCTCATCGCGGGCTCATTCACGCCCATGGCCACGCTGGACACCACGGGTGACACCAGCCTGTACCTGCTCTGGTTGATGTGGATTGCCGCGCTGACGGGCGCGGGCCTCACGCTCCTGGGCGTGCACACCTCGCGAGGGCTGCGCTCCGCCCTCTACGTCGCACTGGGCGCCGTGGCCGCGCCGGTGATGCTGCGGCTACCCGAGGTGATTGGCTCCGGTCGCGTCGCGTGGCTCGTGGTGGGCGGCGTGCTCTACGCCGTGGGCGCGGTCATCTATGCGCGCCGCTGGCCCGACCCGATTCCCACCGTCTTCGGCTACCACGAAATCTTCCACCTGCTCGTCGTGGCCGCGGCGGGCGTGCACTACGCCGTCATCCTGGACATCGTGAGCGGCGCCTGACCCCGGTGTGACGGCGCTATCGCCGGTGGCAGCGGTCGTAGGGCCATTCCCGCTCGCGCTCGCAGCGGACGAAACAGGCGTAGCAGTCTCCCACCCATCGTCCCCTCCCCGCGTCCTTGCACCGGGCATGGGTGTCCACGCAGCGCCGCTTCCATCCCGCCTTCGCGCCGTCGTCCCGACTCGCCTCGCGCTCCTTCGCCACGGCCTGGATTTCCGCCAGGTACACGACGGCTTCCGAGGCCGAGAGACCGCACAACTCAGGTTGCGCCGGATGACGCTGGAGGCAACACGAGATGGTGTCGAGACACGTCGTGGCGGGCGTGGAGGCTTCGCGACGGCTGGCAGCGGCCGTGGCGCCGCTGGAGCAGCCCAGCGCCAGGCTCGAGAGCACGATGAGGAGGGACGCGGAGAGGTTCGTCTTCGGCATGGAAGAGGCCTAGAACACGAGGCCCCTTCCACCGACCATCACCCTGGATGGGTATTCCCAGGGCGTCCGCGCCGCCTCGGCGTCCGCGGCTTCAGTACGACCAGGGGAAGCGCTTGAAGTCGCGCTTGCGCTTCTGGACGAAGGCGTCGCGGCCTTCCTGCGCCTCTTCGGTGCCGTAGGCCAGGCGCGTGGCCTCGCCCGCGAAGAGCTGCTGGCCCACCAGTCCGTCGTCGGGCAGGTTGAACGCGTACTTCAACATCTTGATGGCCGTGGGGCTCTTCGTGTTGATCTCCGCCGCCCACTCCAGCGCGAACTCCTCCAGCTGCGCATGGGGCACCACGGCGTTGACCATGCCCATCTGGAAGGCCTCCTCCGCCGAGTAGTTGGCGCCCACGAAGAAGATCTCCCGCGCCCGCTTCTGACCAATCTGCCGCGCCAGCAGCGCTGAACCGTAGCCCGCGTCGAACGACGCCACGTCCGCGTCCGTCTGCTTGAACACCGCGTGCTCCTTGCTGGCGATGGTCATGTCACAGACGACGTGGAGGCTGTGCCCACCGCCCACGGCCCAGCCCGGCACCACGGCGATGACGGCCTTGGGCAGGAAGCGAATCTGCCGCTGGACCTCCAGGATGTGGAGCCGGCCCAGGCGCGCGGGGTCGGACTCCCCCTCCTCGCCCTCGTACTTGTAGCCGTCCTTGCCGCGGATGCGCTGGTCACCACCGGAGCAGAAGGCCCAGCCGCCATCCTTGGGCGACGGCCCGTTGCCCGTGATGAGCACGCACCCCACGTCCGTCATGAAGCGCGTGGCCTCCAGCGCGCGGGACAGCTCATCCACGGTGCGGGGCCGGAAGGCGTTGCGGACCTCCGGGCGGTTGAACGCGATGCGGACCGTGCCCTGGTCCACCGCGCGGTGGAAGGTGATGTCCTTGAACTTGAAGCCCTCGACGGCCTTCCAGCGCGCCGGATTGAAGATGTCCGAGACCATGATGTTCTCACTCGGGGGGAGAGAAGTGGATGCGCGCGGACCCTAGGCGCAGTGGCAGCGCCCGTCCAGGGATGCGCGCGCAGCCCGCACGGGCGCCATCTGTCCGAACCTCGCGGAAGTGCTCAGACCCTGGCCGGAGTTCCTCGTTGGGTGCCCTACAGCGACACGCGGCACCACCCGGGCCCTGCTTGTGCGCGGCGGGAAGAGGAGTGTTCCCTTCCGCCATCCAAGTCCTGAGTGAGGGAGAACCATGCACCTGGACCCGAGGTTCCTGCTGCACCGACGCGCAGTGCTGACCGCGATGGCGGGAGGCGCAGCCGCCTCCGTTCTGGGCTGCCGGAGAAAACCGACGTCCACCCCCACGCCGGAAGGCGTCTACATCCCAGACGTGAAGTCGGGCGAGGACGTCTTCGGCTACCTCCAACGGCTCCGGGGCGGCTTCGACGACACGCTCTACAAGCAGGTGCTGGGCGCGGCCAATACCTTCAAGGAAGGCGACGCGCTCGTGGGCGTCGCCGCCGCGGATGAGAACTCGCGTGTGAATGCGCGCAGGCTCTTGGGGCACACGCGGCTGGCGGACGTGCGGCGACACCCTTTGCACCAGGATGCGTTGCACGCACTGAGCCTGGAGGCCGAGGACTCGCAGGCGGCGGCGCTGACGGCGGACTGGACGTTGGGACGGCTGAGGAAGTTCCTGCTGGAGTCCGACGAGGCGGCCATTCATGCCATCGGCCCCGGGCTGGGCAGCGATGCCATTGGCTGCGTCGTCAAGCTGATGAGTGACGCGGAGCTCATCGCGCTGGGAAGCAAGGTGTTCAACCCGCTACCAGGCAGCAAGGTGGGCGCGCGGGGCTACATGGGGGCGCGCATCCAGCCCAACTCGCCCACCGACAACGTGGACGACATCCGCTGGCAGGTGTTCGACGGCTTCTCATACGCGGTGGGTGACGTGGTGCTGGGATGCAACCCGGTGTCCTCCACGCCAGAGTCCGTGGCCGCCATCGAGTCCGCCCTGCTCGAGGTGCTGGTGACCTTCGGACTGACGGACGTGCTGCCCCACTGCGTGCTGTCCCATATCGACGTGCAGGCGGAGGTGGAGCGGCGCCAGCCCGGCACCACGGGCGTCTGGTTCCAGAGCATCGCTGGCAGCGACAGCGCCAACGCGACCTTCGACATCTCCGTGGAGAAGATGCTCGCCTACGCGGACGGGCGCACGGAGCCTTTTGGGCTCTACTTCGAGACGGGCCAGGGCGCGGACTTCACCAACGGCCATGGCCACGGCTACGACATGGTCCTCCACGAGTCGCGCAAGTACGGCTTCGCGAGGGCCCTGTCCCAACGTGTGTCCCGGGCGCGGCAGGGCGCGGCGCCATGGGTGCACCTCAACGACGTCGCGGGCTTCATCGGGCCGGAGGTGTTCCGCACCCGCGAGCAACTGGTGCGCTGCTGCCTGGAAGACATCGCGATGGGCAAGCTGCACGGGCTCACCATTGGCCTGGACATCTGCTCCACGCTGCACATGGACGTGTCACTGGATGACCTGGACTGGTGCATCGAGCGCATCATGCCGGCGAATCCGGCGTACCTCATGGCGCTGCCCACGAAGAACGACCCGATGCTGGGCTACCTCACCACCGGGTTCCAGGACCACGTCCGCATCCGCGAGCAGTTCGGCTACAAGGTGGATGACCGGATGTGGGCCTTCTTCCAGCGCCTGGGTGTCATCGACGCGGAGGGCAAGCCCACTCGCCACTTCGGTGACCCGGTCTGGGTCTATCTCCAGTACCTGCGCGCGAAGGGCGACACCCGGCCGGAGGCGGACATCCGGGCGGACGCGGAGCAACAGCTGTCTGCGATTCGTGCGCGCGGCGTGCCCATGGCGCGTGGGTACGGCGCGCACCCGTGGGACCTGGAACCCGCGCTGGACGCGGAGTTGCGCCGTGTCTACGCGGACTCGAAGAAGAGCCTGTGGACGGAGCTGACGCCCGCCTTCATCACTGCCGTGCCGGAGGGCGTGCGGCTGGTGTCGAAGTCGCAAGACCGGACGGAGTACATCCTCCACCCGGAGACGGGCGAGCAGCTCGACGCCGCGTCCCTGGAGGCGGTGCGCTCGATGAGGGCACGCCATGCGGGACGGTATGACGTGCAGCTGATGGTGTCCGACGGGCTCAACGCGCTGGCCATCATGGACGAGGGACAGCTCGCGCCCTATCTGGAGACACTGCGCGCGGCGCTGATTGCCGCGGGGTACCAGCCTGCTCCAGAGCATCTGGTGCTCACGTCCGGTCGCGTGCGCGCGGGGTACCGCGTGGGCGAAGCGCTGTACTCGGGCCTGGAGGACGCGGCCCGGCACCGGGGCCTCATCCACGTCATTGGCGAACGGCCCGGAACCGGCCACCACACCTTCTCCGCGTACATCACCGCGCCTCCCGGAACCGTCTGGTCCCAGCCCGGCAAGGTGGACCACAACATCACCCGCGTGGTGTCCGGGGTCGCGCTCACGGCGTATGCGCCCTCACTGGCTGCGCCGGAGACAGTGCGGCTGCTTCAGCAACTGGCGCCCCGGGGCGGGTGACGTCTGGGGACGACGACGTGGGGCGGACGCTCCGCCCCGGGCAATGGCCACTCACACCGGCTATGAGCCATTGACCGCTGCGTCGTGCAATCAGTCGTGGATGCAGTCCCGCCATCGAGCCCCCGTCGATTCATCGACCGTGGGACGCTCGATGGCGGGGGATGGCGTGGGTCAGTCCACGACCGCCGTGGCTTCAATCTCGACGAGGACGCCCGGCTCGAAGAGCGCGGCGACGCCAATCAGCGAGGCTGGCGCCGGCACGATGTTCAATTCCTTGGAGACCTGCTCGATGCCGGCCAGGAAGTCCGGCATCCGCTCGTGCTTCCAGTCGACCACGTAAATCGTCAACCGAACGACGTCGTTGAACGTCGCCCCGGCCGCCGCGAGAGCGATGGCGACGTTGCGGTAGGCCTGCGCGACCTGCCCAGCAAGGTCTCCTCGCGCGACGAGCTGCCCATCCGCGTCGTACGCGACCTGCCCTGCGATGTGCACCTGTCTGCTGCCGGTGGCGACCGCCACCTGTCGGTACACGTCAGGCTTCATCATTCCTTCGGGGTTCATCAGGGTGACAGGCATGGGTGCTCTCCAATGGGTGAGGTTGAGGAAAGGAGCGATTGCCGGACGCGTATACCGAGCCCACTGGCGAACGGCGTTCCCCACTCCAGCGACGGGAGGACTACAATCGAGAGCCCGCCATGAAACGCGCCCATCTGGATGAGATCTTCGCCTTCATGGCCGTCGTCGACGCGGGCAGTTTCGTCAGCGGTGGCCGGGCCATCGGGCTGACGCGCTCGGCGGCTGGCAAGGCCCTGGCCCGGCTGGAATCCCGCCTGGGGGTGCGTCTGCTCAATCGCACGACGCGCCACCTGAGTCTCACCGACGATGGCCGTGTCTTCCATGAGCATTGCCAACAAGTCCTGGCGGCTTTGGATGAAGCGGAAGCCAGCGTCGGAGAGCGCACGGGCACGCCCCGGGGCGTCTTGCGAATCACCGTGCCCGACGCATTCGGCAGACTGCATGTCCTGCCCGTGCTGAAGAAATATCTGCAGACCTGGCCCGAAGTGCAGGTGGAGGTGAGCTTCACCGATCGCGTCGCGGACATCATCGAGGAGGGTTACGACCTGGCCGTGCGCATCAATGTCACCAGCACCGATACGCGACTGGTGTCCCGGGTCGTGGCGCAACATCGGGTGTTCGTCTGCGCCGCCCCCTCGTACCTGGCCGCGCGCGGCGAACCCCAAACATTGGAGGAGCTCGCGACGCATGATTGCCTGCTCTTCAGTAGCCGGGCGCGACGACAGCGCTGGCGACTGCGCCCGAAGGGTGGCTCCTATGTGACGGTGGAGGGCCGAAGCCGCCTGCGGCTCGACAGCGGCGAGGCCATCCGGGACGCGGCTGTCGCGGGACTGGGCATCGCCTTTCTTCCCAGCTTTCTGGTCGACGAAGATCTGGCGCGTGGACGCCTCAAGGCGCTGTTGCCGTCATGCGAGACGGAGGTCGTCCGGATCATGGCGTTCTACCCGAGCAAGCGTCACCTGCCAGCCAAGGTGCGGCGCTTCATCGACCTGTTGGTCGAGCAATAGCGCGCGAAGTCGCCTCCCGCGGTGTCTCAGGTATCCGTGGGGCGGAGGACCTCCAAGCTCCCTGGGCGCGAGAAGTACCGAGCGTGCTGAGATTTGCGAATGCGGCAGGAGACCGAATCTCCTGCCGCCAATTCGCGAGCTTGGCCCGGCTCGGCTGGGCGGCCCCCAAACGCTCGTGGCACATGTCAGACGCTCCGAGTAGGGTGGTGGTCACTCACGCCACCATGAATCCCGCCGAGAAAGCCGCCCTCTTCCTCGAGCGCCTCCGGGAAGCCCATCCGGATGCGCGCTACGAACTCAACTGGTCCACGCCTTTCGAGCTGCTCGTCGCCACCATCCTGGCCGCGCAGTGCACCGACGAGCGCGTCAACCGCGTCACCGCCACTGTCTTCCCCAAGTACCCGGGTCCACAGGCCTTCGCCGACGCGGACACCGCCGCGCTGGAGGAGGACCTCAAGCCCACCGGCTTCTTCAAGCAGAAGACGAAGTCCGTGCAGGCCATGAGCCGCGCGCTCCTCGACAAGTTCGGCGGAGAGGTCCCCCGCACCATCGACGAACTGGTGACGCTCCCGGGCGTGGCGCGGAAGACGGCCAACGTCGTCCTCAACACCGCCTTCAATCTCCCCTCCGGCATCATCGTCGACACCCACGTGGCGCGCGTCAGCCAGCGCCTGGGCCTGACGAAGAAAGACAAACCCGAGGCGATTGAAGAAGACCTGATGAAGCTGGTGCCCCAGGAGCAGTGGACCTTCTTCGGCCCCGCCACCGTCCTCCATGGGCGTTACACCTGCACCGCAAAGAAGCCGAAATGCGACGACTGCATCGTGAAGGATGTGTGCCCGCGTATCGGCGTGTAACCCAATCCCTGTCCGCCTGTGGGATATGAATGTCTTTTCGCGTACGCTTCTGGGACGCGAAAAGACGCGCATCAATAGTGGAGGAATTCGCAATCGAGGTGGCTGTATGACGTTGTTCATCCATCATGCCCACCGCCCCTTCCTCCGCTGCCTCCGCACCGCGCACCGAAGCCCGTCCGGTCGAGGCAGGTGAACGCCTGGAGTTGATCGACGCGCTGCGTGGCTTCGCGCTCTTCGGCATTCTCATCTCCAACGTGCAGATGTGGTTCAGCGGCAGGGTGTTCCTGTCCCGGGAACAATTCGAGGCGTCCATCGCCAATGCCTCGCTCCTGGACACCATCACCCGGTATGCCTTCGAGGTGCTGGTCTCCGGGAAGTTCATCACCCTCTTCGCCTTCCTCTTCGGCCTGGGTTTCGCGGTGCAGCTCGGCCGGGCCGAGGCGCGAGGTGGCGGCTTCGTCCCGCTCTACGCGAGGCGGCTGACAGTCTTGCTGGTGGTGGGTGTCCTGCACCTGTTCCTGCTCTGGTACGGCGACATCCTCTCCTCCTATGCGCTGATGGGCTTCTGCCTGCTGCTCCTGCGGCGGCGTTCGGAGCGGACGCTGCTCATCATCGCGGCGGTGCTCGTCCTGGTGTGGCCGCTGCTCATGAACCTCCTCTGGCGGCTGCCGCAGCTCCTGGCGGACTCACCCGAGGCCGGTGCCGCGGTCATGGCCGCGGCCCGCGAGAAGACCTCCGCCATCCACGCGCGGATGCTGACGGCCATCACCGGGGGAAGCTGGTGGGACGTGACAAAGACGAGCGCCGGGTTCTACCGCGATGAGTTCTTCACGATGATGCTGGCCGGACTGCTGACCTGTCTGGGCCGCTTCGCGCTCGGGCTCTGGGCGGGACGGCGCGGCATCTTCCAGGACGTCCCCTCGCACCTGGGTTTCTTTCGCCGCCTGCTCGGTTGGGGGCTGGTGGCCGCGGTGGTGGGCTCCGTGCCCGGCGTGGTGGTGACGGTGCTCATGCAGAAGAAGGTGCTCACGCCGGAGACGATGCCCGTGTGGCTGCCCCTGGTGCTGGCGCCGCTGCGCAACCTGGCACAGGTGGGGCTCGCGGGCGTGTATCTGGCGGGCATCACCCTGCTCTTCCAGCGCGCCACCTGGCAGCGGGCGCTGGGACTGCTCGCGCCCGCGGGACGCATGGCGCTGACGAACTACCTGTCGCAGACGGTCATCAGCCTGCTCATCTTCTACGGCTATGGCCTGGGACAGGTGGGCAAGCGGGGCCCCTTCGCGTGTGTCGTCATCTGCGTGGGCGTCTTCTGCGTCCAGGTGCTGTGGAGCCACCTGTGGCTGTCACGCTTCCGCTTCGGTCCGGTGGAGTGGGCGTGGCGCTCTTTGACGTACGGAAAGGCTCAGCCCATGCGGCGCGCCGCGTCCGACGCGCCCGCCCCCCTGACGGCGTGACGGGCTGGACCTGGCGACGTCAATTCGCGACCGCCGGGTGAGGAGCGGCCACTCGCACCCGGAAACCAAAGCCAATCCAAAGATGGAAGGCGCGCTCGCGGAGGGTTTCGCTCCCCGAACCGTTGAGCAGCCGCACATCCAGCTTGTCGTACTGCCCCCCTGTGCCGGTGACGAAGAGCCCGGCCCAGAAGTTCCCGCCGAAGTTCCTGTCGAACCCGGCCTGCAGCGTGACGTCAGGCCCTGAGTAGGTGACTTCCGCCGCGGGCACCGAGAACGAGCTCGTATCGTAGCCGAGTGCCACCCCCGACCAGAGGTCGATGGGTCCCGATGGGTTCCAGTGATAGTTCCCCTGGAGGCCGAAGCGCAGGTTGCTGCCTTTGCACGTCCGCTCAGCGGAGCAACGAATGCGCATCTGCGCATGAGAGAACTGGGCCCAGGGCCCGACCTCGACGCGCGAGGCGATCCGGATGGTGGGCTCCACGATGGCGGCGAAGAGCCCCTTGTAAATCTCATACAAGTAGAGCGGCTCGGCGGCGCCGTCCATGCGCCCGCCTGGCATGAGGTAGCCCCCTCGCGCGGAGATGGCGAGCCAGCGAGGAAAGCCCGGGTCCCGCGCCTCCTCCACCTCCGCGAAGGCCGGCCAAGACACCAGGAGAGACAGCACGACCAGCGTCCGCGCGATGGGACGAGAGAGTGTTTGCATGGGCACTCGTTCGGTTATTACAGTCACTCGACCGCCGTCAATCCAAGGCTTCCCAGTGCCCCGAAATCGCTCCGACAACCTTTCGCCCCTGCTCGCGCTGGTGGCCGTTGGCCTCTTCGCCGCCTGTGGTGGCCCTTCCGCCGAAGAGGACGCACGCGTCTGTGCCGACGTGGAATGCAGCGCGGGACGCTGCGTCGCCGAAAACAGCGCCCCCGTCTGCCGTTGCAGCGCCTGGGAGCAGGCCGCGGGCCTCACCTGCGCCATCGTCGGTTACCGGCAGCCCGACGACCATGGTGACACCCCGGAGACCGCCACGGCGTTGGCCCCCTCGGTGGAATTCCAAGAGGGCATCATCAACCCGCCCTTCCGAGCGAAGGCGGACCGGGATGTCTTCGCCATGCCCACCGCGGCAGGCCATGGCTATCGCATGATCGTCCGGGCCGGCACCCTGGCCCCCGTGGACGTGCGCCTCGTGGAGGCCTCGGGGCGTGAGGTGAGGACGCGGACCGTCACGACGTCTGAAGGCACCCGGGTGGAGTTCGTCTCCACGGAGGAGGCCCCTCGATTCATCACCGTGGCCGCTCCGGAAGGAAGCGGTGCGTCGGGGACGTATGCCTACCGATTGGAGGACCTGGGCCGGGATGAGCACGGCGATACGCTCGCCACGGCAACGCCACTCGCGCTGACGAACATCCCCTTCCCGCTCGCGATCGAGTTCCAGGACGACGCGGATGTCTTCACCTTCCGCACCGAGCCGAACCAGGGCTTCCGGTTCTCCTGCGAGGGCGAGAACGTCTCGGTGCACCTCATGGATGGCGAGGGCGCCCCGGTGAATGGCGGGGTGACGAGGGACTCGTCACGCGTCAGCGCGGGCCAGCTGAGCCCGGTCGCGAACACCTGGTTCGTCCGGGTCTACAGCAGTTCCGACGCGGCCTTGGCCACCCAGTGCCAGTTGGACGACCTGGGCCAGGATGACCACGCCAATGCGCTCCAGGGGGCGACTCCGCTGACGGCGGGCCTCCCCTTGGCCGTACGACTCCACGGCCCCAACGACGTGGACGTCTTCTCCTTCTTCGCCACCGCGGGACACATCTACGACATCCGCTTCCACCCCGCCGTCTATGAGCGGCGCTTCAGGCTCACGGACGCGGACGGCAAGACGCTGGCGGAGACGCAGCGGAACCGACTCGTCCATGAAGCGGCGTCGACAGGGACGTACTACGTGCACCTGCTGCCGAATTCATCCTGGGGGAGCGACATCGAGGTGCGGGTCGACGACCTGGGGATGGATGACCATGGGGCTACCCCCCAAACGGCCACCCTCGCTGACGTGGGGGAAACCGTCACCGGGCTCATCCACAAAGAGACGGACCTGGACGCCATCTCGGTTCCGCTCGACCCGGATGTGTTCTACCGGCTGTCCTGCACCCGGGCATGTACGCTGACGACGCGCACTTCCGGCGCCCCTCTCTACATGATGAATATCGAGGACGGCTTGTGGCACGTCCATACGCCGGCTTCGGGGCTCGTCACGTTCATCGTCAGCTCGAGGTCCATTCCCTACGACTTCACGTTCAAGTTGGACCACGCGAGCACGGATGACCACGGCGACGACGCCGAACACGCCACGCCGCAGGCCGTTCCCGTGAACGCGGCCGGCGTCTTCGAGTTGGGCTCGGACGTGGACGTCCTTTCCTTCGAGTTGGAGGCGGGCCGGACCTACGTCGTGCGCGGCAGCAGAACGACCATCCGGCTCCTTGATCCCCTTGGCGCGCAGGTCGCCCTGGCGTACGAGAGGGAAACGGGGAACCAGATCTTCACAGCCCCATCGTCCGGGACGCATGTCGCGGAGCTCAAGTCTGAGAATCCCTACCTGCCGCGTGAGACGGCCTGGAGTTTCTCCCTGCGCGAGCAGTGAGCACTTCCCCGTCGCCGCACAACAGCAACCGGAGGCCACAACGTGCGCTACCGCACCGGACTCAAGGGCCGCCTGGTCGCTGAATTCAAGGAAATGCGGACCCGCCTCCTGCCCGACTGCCAGGTGCGCTACACGCTTTGAGCCGGACTCCGTTTCATGGACGTGACGTGGGCGGCCCGGCCTGTGGCAGACTCTGCCGGACAATGTGGGATTGGACCCGCCAACTGGCGGAGTGGTCGCGGGACGATGTTCCGTTCGCCGTGGCGACCGTGACGGTGTGTCAGGGAAGTACCCCCGCCAAGCCTGGCGCGAAGCTGCTCGTCCGCGCGGACGGGACGTTCCACGGCACCGTGGGCGGTGGCCACCTGGAGAAGCTCGTCCTCGCGGACGCCCGCGCCTGCCTGGAGAAAGGGGAACCCCGTGCGTACCGCTATCCGCTGGGCTCGAAGCTCGGCCAATGCTGTGGCGGCGTGGTGGACGTCTTCATGGAGCCGGTGAACCACGGCCCGCGCCTGTACCTCTTCGGCGCCGGCCACGTAGGTCAGGCCCTGTGCCGCACGTTGGACGGCACCCCCTTCCAGGTCCACCTCGTCGACGAGCGCCCCGAATGGGTCCACGGCGAGCGCATCCCCGCCTCGGTCATCCGCCACGAGGAGCCGTGGGACGTCTTCGCCTCGCGCGCTGTCTGGGACGCGCGCCGCACGTACATCGCGGTGATGACGCACCGGCATGACCTGGACCAGGACATCATCGCCTTCGCCTTGGAGAAGCCCGCGCGCTACGTGGGCCTCATTGGAAGTAACACCAAGTGGGCCCGCTTCCGTCAGCGCCTGGAGGCTCGGGGCGCGACAGCGGCGCAGTTGGCCCGCGTGCGCTGCCCCATCGGGCTGGAGATTGGCGGCAAGTCGCCCCAGGAAGTCGCGGTGAGCATCGCCGCCGGACTCCTTCAGCTCCATCACCAGGGCGCAGACACCGAAACTACCGCCGAGGCCCCGCCCTCGGAGACGCCCCGCCTGCGCGGGGGCTCGTCAGGAGAATGAGCACTATGTTCGAGTTCCAGCTCAATGGCGCGACGGTCCGCGTCGATGGCGTCTCCCCCAACACCACGCTGCTCGACTTCCTGCGTGCCCGCGGCCTCACCGGCACCAAGCAGGGCTGCGCCGAGGGCGACTGCGGCGCGTGCACCGTGGCCCTGGTGGACCGGGACGCCCAGGGCAACCGGTGCCTGCGCGCCTTCAACGCCTGCATCGCCCTGGTGCCCATGGTGGCCGGCCGCGAGCTGGTGACGGTGGAAGCCGTGGGCAGCTGCGAGAAGCCCCACCCCGTGCAGCAGGCCATGGTGAAGAACTACGGTTCGCAGTGTGGCTTCTGCACGCCGGGCTTCATCGTCTCCATGGCGGAGGCGTACTCCCGCAAGGACGTCTGTACCCCGTCAGCCGTGGCGGACCAGCTCTGTGGCAACCTCTGTCGCTGCACCGGCTACCGCCCCATTCGCGACGCGATGATGGAGGCGCTGGCCCAGCGCGAAGAAGGACCGGCGCCCGCCACGGCGATCCCCTCCACGCCGCTCGGAGGTCCCGCCGAGCCCCTGTCCCCGCTGCGCTACGAGGCCGGTGGGCAGACCTTCCTGCGCCCCACGTCGTGGGAGGAGTTGCTCGACCTGCGCGCGAAGCACCCGGAGGCCCACCTGGTGGCGGGCGCCACTGAATTGGGCGTGGACATCACCAAGAAGTCCCGCCGCTACCCCTTCCTCATCTCCACCGAGGGCGTGGAGTCCCTGCGCGCGGTCCACCGTGGGGAGGATGGCTGGTACGTGGGCGGCGCGGCCTCACTGGTGGCGCTGGAAGAGGCCCTGGGTGACGAGCTGCCCGAGGTGAAGAAGATGCTCAACGTCTTCGCCTCCCGGCAGATTCGCCAGCGCGCCACGCTGGCGGGCAACCTGGTGACCGCGTCGCCCATTGGCGACATGGCGCCGGTGTTGCTCGCCCTGGATGCCTCGCTCGTCCTGGGCTCGGTGCGGGGCGAGCGCACGGTGGCGTTGTCCGACTTCTTCCTCGCCTACCGGAAGACGGCGCTCCAATCGGACGAGGTCGTCCGCCACATCCTCATCCCCCACGCCGCCGTGCCCGAGGGCGGCCGGCGGCTCTCCGACTCCTTCAAGGTGTCCAAGCGGCGCGAGCTGGACATCAGCATCGTCGCCGCAGGCTTCCGCGTGGAGCTGGACGCGGGCGGCGTGGTGAAGCTGGCGCGCCTGGGCTACGGCGGCGTCGCGGCCACACCGGTGCGTGCGCGCCGCGCGGAGGCGGTGCTCACCGGGCAGCCCTGGACGGCCGAGACGGTGGCGCGCGTGCTGCCCGTCCTCGCAGAGGAAATCACGCCCATCAGCGACCTGCGCGGCAGCGCGGAGTACCGGCGGGGACTGGTGGCGGGCCTGCTGGAGAAGTTCTTCTCCGGCTCGCACAGCCCGGCCCTGGACGCCGCGCCGGGCTTCGACGCGGGGGAGGTCCAGGCCCCCGCGGACGCGGGACGCGCATTGCGGCACGAGAGCGCGCTGGGCCACGTGACGGGCAGCGCGCGGTACGTGGACGACATGGCGCAGAAGCGGCCCATGCTGGAGGTCTGGCCGGTGTGCTCGCCCCATGCGCACGCCCGCATCCTCAAGAGAGACCCCACCGCGGCGCGCAAGGTGCCCGGCGTGGTGAAGGTGCTCATGGCCGAGGACATCCCCGGCATGAACGACACCGGCCCCATCCGCCACGACGAGCCGCTGCTGGCGGACCGCGAGGTGCTCTTCCACGGGCAGATTGTCGCGCTGGTCGTGGGCGAGTCCGTGGAGGCCTGCCGCGCGGGCGCCCGCGCCGTGGAGGTGGAGTACGAGCCCCTGCCCGCCATCCTCACGGTGGAGGACGCCGTGGCGCGGAGCAGCTACCACACCGAGCCGCACGTCATCCGCCGGGGCGACGTGGACGCCGCGCTGGACAGCAGCCCCCACCGCCTGTCGGGCACGCTGGCCATTGGCGGGCAGGAGCATTTCTACCTGGAGACGCAGGCCGCCTTCGCCGAGCGCGGTGACGACGGCGACATCACCGTCGTGTCCTCCACCCAGCACCCGTCCGAGGTGCAGGCCATCATCTCCCACGTGCTGCACCTGCCGCGCAGCCGCGTGGTGGTGCAGTCCCCCCGCATGGGCGGCGGCTTCGGCGGAAAGGAGACGCAGGGCAACGCGCCCGCCGCGTTCGTCGCGCTGGCCGCGTGGCACACGGGGCGCTCGGTGCGGTGGATGCTGGACCGCGACGTGGACATGGCGGTGACGGGCAAGCGCCACCCGTTCCATGCCGCCTACGAGGTGGGCTTCGACGACCAGGGGCGGCTGCTGGCCCTGCGCGTCCAGTTGGTATCCAACGGCGGCTGGTCCCTGGACCTGTCCGAGTCCATCCTGGACCGCGCGCTGTTCCACCTGGACAACGCGTACTACGTGCCGGCGCTGGCGTACTCCGGGCGGGTGGCGAAGACACACCTCGTCTCCAACACCGCCTTCCGCGGCTTCGGTGGTCCGCAGGGCATGCTGGTGACGGAGGAGGTCCTGGCCCGCGTGGCCCGGGCCGTGGGGCTGCCGGCGGACGAGGTCCGCGAGCGCAACCTCTATCGCGGCACCGGGGAGACGAACACCACGCACTACGGCCAGGAGCTGGAGGACGAGCGAATCCTCCGCGTCTGGGAGGAGCTCAAGAAGTCGTCGGAGTTCGAGCGCCGGCAACGCGACGTGGCGGCGTTCAACGCCCAGTCCCCCTTCATCAAGCGGGGCCTCGCCATCACCCCGATGAAGTTCGGCATCTCCTTCACCGCCACCTTCCTCAACCAGGCCGGCGCGTTGGTGCACGTGTACCGGGACGGCTCGGTCATGGTGTCCCACGGCGGCACGGAGATGGGCCAGGGCCTGCACACCAAGGTGCTGGGCGTGGTCATGCGCGAGCTGGGCGTCACGGCGGACGCCGTGCGGATGGCGAAGACGGCGACGGACAAGGTGCCCAACACCTCCGCCACCGCGGCCTCCAGCGGCTCCGACCTGAACGGCGCCGCCATGCGGGAGGCCTGCGTCACCCTGCGGGAGCGGCTGGCCCCGGTGGCCGTGCGCCTGCTGTCGGACCGGCATGGGCGCAGCGTGGCGCCGGACGCCCTGCTATTCAGCGACGGCAAGGTGGGACTGCGCGGTGAGCCCGAGCTCTCCCTGCCCTTCGCGGACGTGGTGGAGGCGGCGTACCTGTCCCGGGTGGGCCTGTCCTCGACGGGCTACTACCAGACGCCGGGCATCGGCTACGACAAGGCCAAGGGCCGCGGACGCCCCTTCCTCTACTTCGCCTACGGCGCGGCGGTGTGCGAGGTGGAGGTGGACGGCCACACGGGCGTCAAGCGCGTGCTGCGCGTGGACCTGCTGGAGGACGTGGGTGATTCGCTCAACCCCGCCGTGGACCGCGGGCAGATTGAAGGCGGCTTCGTCCAGGGCCTGGGCTGGCTCACGGGCGAGGAGCTCCGCTGGGACGCGAATGGCCGGCTGCTCACGCACTCCGCCAGCACCTACGCGGTGCCGGCCTTCAGCGACGCGCCCATCGACTTCCGGGTGCGGCTGCTGGAGCGGGCGCACCAGCACAACACCATCCACGGCAGCAAGGCCGTGGGCGAGCCCCCCCTGATGCTCGCCATGTCCGCGCGCGAGGCCTTGCGTGAGGCGGTGGCCGCGTTCGGTCAGGCCGGTGGCGAGGTGGAGCTGGCCTCCCCCGCCACGCACGAAGCGCTGTTCCTCGCCATCCAGAAGCGGCGGGCGCGCGCGGCTGCGGAGGGCGGGCGCGAGGCGGCCTGAGACGCCGCTTGGACGGACAGCGGTCCAGGCTCAGCGTGGGGCCTGGAGCCGCTCCCTCCGGAAGCCCTCCGGGCTCACTCCCCACCAGCGCTTGAAGGCGCGGTGGAAGGCCACCGGGTCCGCATAGCCGAGGAGGAAGGACACCTCGGCGATGGACATGCGGCGCTGGAGGTAGCACTCGGACAGCTCGCGGCGCAGGGCCTCGACGATGGCCGCATAGCTCTGCCCTTCGCCCGCGAGCCGCCGCTGGAGCGTCCGCGGCGGCTGCCGCAGGGCCCGGGCAACGGCCACGAAGGAGAAGTCCCCGCCGGCCAGCTCGCGCCGGACCTGCTGCCGCACGCGCTCGGTGGTCGTGGACACGTCCGGCAGCCGCTCCAACGCGCGCTGGGCCTGCCGTTGGAACATGGCGTTGAGCAGCGCGTTCGCGTGGATGAAGGGCCGCTGGGCGTCCTCGTGGGAGAACTCGATGGCGTTGAAAGGCGCGCCGAACTCCAGGGGACACCCGAAGAGCGCCTCGTGCTCGCGGAGGTCCGCGGGCGCGGTGTGGGTGAAGCGCACGACGAGCGGCCGGACGTCCACGCCCGTGAAGGCCCTCACTCCGGTGGCGAACTGCACCAGCGCCGCGTCCACCAGGTGCCGGTGCGCGGGCCGGGACGCGCCCACGGGCGTGAAGCGCATGCGCACGCCGCGCGCCGTCTCCTCCATCAGGAAGCGCTCTCCGTCTCCCCAGACGCGCTGGTAGCGGCAGCCCCGCTCCATGGCTTCCCGCAGCGTCGCGCAGGTGAGGACGACGAAGGTGGCCGGGTCATCCAGGTCCACCACGTCCACGCGGGCGATGTGCAGCCCCAGGTTGGCGTCCCCGGACAGCTCCGCCGCCCGCGCCAGGAGGCCGTCCAACGCGGCGTAGGGGATTCGCAGCTCCGGGTCGTCCAGGTCCTCCATCCGGAAGCCCACCTCCCGGCAGAGCGCCTCCACCGGCAGGCCCAGCGTCGCCGCGAGCCGGAGCGCCTGCCGCGCCATGCGCGCGGACAAAGACGGCTCGGAGGATGAGGACGGAGGCAGCTGCGCCACGAACGGGACGCTAATGGCGCGTTGGCGCGGCCAGCAAGCCGTTCTGTCGCCATCCGTCAGTGCGCGCGCGGCGGGGGGCCTGCACGCTTGGACCATGGACGACACACCTTCGCTGCTCCCGCGGCTGCACCTCTTCGAATTCACGGACCAGACCTGGGTCCCCGACGCGCTGAGGGATTTGACGACCGACTACCTCCACACCGTCAGCACGCGCCTGGGCATCTTCGACGCGGCGGCGGAAATCCTGGCGCGCGGGCTGAACGCGGCGCAGGGCCCGGACCTGGTGGACCTGGCCTCCGGCGGCCGAGGCCCCCTGCCCCGCCTGCGCCAGCTGCTCGCGGAGAAGCACGGCATCGACGCGCGCGTGGTGCTCACCGACAAGTTCCCCAACGCCCAGGCCGCCAAGCGGGCGCGGGCAGAGGGCGTGCAGTACCTGGAACGCTCGGTGGACGCGCTCCAGGTTCCGGCGGACCTGCGGGGCATGCGGACCCTCTTCAACGCCCTGCACCACTTCCGGCCGGACGAGGCCCGCGCGGTGCTCGAGGACGCCCAGGCCCGCGGCGTTCCCTTCGCCGCGTTCGAGACGGTGCGCCGCACGCCCCCGGCCATCCTGTCCATGTTGCTGGTGCCCCTGCTGGTGCTGCTCTTCACGCCCTTGGTGAAGCCTCTGACGCCGCTGCGGCTGCTGCTCACCTACGTGGTGCCGGTGGCGCCGCTCATCATCTTCTGGGACGGGCTGGTGTCTGCGCTGAGGACGCATCAGCCCGACGAGCTCCGGCGCATGACGGAGGCCCTGGCGCGCGAGGGCTACACCTGGGAGGTGGGCGAAGCGAAGGTCCCGGGCAAGGCCGCCATCACGTACGTGCTCGGGCGGCCCACGCGCTGAAGCGTCAAGGTAAGTGCAGCAGCATCAGCAGCACGAAGAGGCCGTTGAGGCCCACGCCGACGGACATGTAGTTGCCGCTCGCCCGGGACATGCCGGCCGCGACGTTGACGTGGCCGAAGTACCCCAGGGCCAGCCGCGTGCCCACCTCCGCGCCGACGTTGAAGCCCGGGTCGCGGGATGCGCGGGTCGCCGTGCCCAGCATCAACCGGCCGTAGGGCACCACCCAGGCATTGACGAAGTGCTGATAGCCGACGAAGCCGTTGAACTCGGAGATGCCCCGGCTCGTGTAGGCCAGGTTCGAGCCGATGTTGAGTCGCCGTTCCAGGAAGGCCATGGGCTGGATGTTGAGGGCGAGGTCCGCCGTCGGCCGCCAGGCCCCCACCCGGTACTGCATGGCGAAGTCGAAGGCCGGTTTGTCCAGCGCCGGTGCC
The DNA here is from genome assembly GCF_006547355.1 of Myxococcus sp. AB036A. Lineage (NCBI taxonomy): Bacteria > Pseudomonadati > Myxococcota > Myxococcia > Myxococcales > Myxococcaceae > Myxococcus > Myxococcus sp. AB036A. Next base: position 40,525 of record NZ_VHLC01000044.1, read on the forward strand.
TCCCTCCGGAGCCTGGCCGCTGCCCGAGCGTGGGCCTCGCCACCGCGCGCGTCGTAGAGGTCCGCGAGCGCCAGGGCGCCCTCCTCACTGTCCGTCTCGTACACCGTGACGAACGGCGCCTCGGCACCCGCGAGGTTGCCGTCCGCCATGCGCAGGCGCCCCAATGCCAGGCACCCCTGCGTCGAGCCACCGTCACACGCCTTGGAGAAGGCCGTCTCCGCCTGGGTCCGGTCTCCGTCCTGGAGGAGCTGCTCTCCCCATTCGTTGCAGGCCCAAAGGCTTCCCTTCTCACAGGAGGTGCTTCGGGGCACCGCCTGGCGGGTCGTGGCACACGCCACCAGGAGAGGAGCCATCACCGCCAGGAACGCCAATCGCCGCATGTCCGGTATTCAACCATAAGTGCGACCGGGCTTCCTCGGTCTCCAGGCCCGGGACGGCACGCCCGAAAGCATGGCCGCCCTCCACCCGAACGGAGCAGCCCGGCCAGCCCTCCATCCCCTGGGAGCCCCCTGGTCATGGGGAGGGCGAGCACAGACCTTGAGGGCATCGAGGAGGACCTGTGGCGCCAGTTGCCTTTCACGAAGACACCTTCCGCCCTCAACCCGCGCAGCCGCTCCCGCGGAAGGAGCCCCGATGAAGGTTCCGGAGATGCTGGAGCACCTGCCGGGGGTCGGCCCCCTGATTGGCCGGATTGCGCACGGGCCCGAGGGCGCCCTTCCGCGCCGGGAGACCACCGTGACGCTTCCGGACTTCGCCGCGGTGTCCCTGCCCAATACGGAGCGAGCGCTGGGCGACGGCCGCACGCTGGTGGTCCGCAACCCCGCGGTGCGCTCGCCGCGCGGGCCAGGGCTCACGGTGATGACGTACAACATCCTGCTCGGTGGGCAGCGCCGCCAGGCGCTGCTGGACTACTTCGACAACCTGGAGGCCCGCGGACGGCTGCCCGACGTGCTGGGCCTGCAGGAGGCCAACATCCCCATCGCCGTGCTCCTGGCGGAGCGCTATGGCTTCCATCTGGCGTACCAGGGGCATGACGGCGGCCCCGGCGCGCGGCTGGTGAACGGGAAGGCCTTCCTCACCCGGCACCCGCTGGTGGACGCGGCGCACTTCACGTACGCCACGCCCGACGCGGAGCGGGACGCGGCCATCATGCGGCGGGGCGGAGACCCCTGCGAGCTTCCCGAGGACCGGGGCGCGCTGTACGTGCGCCTGGAGGTGGAGGGTCACCCGGTGGTGCTCTACAACGTGCACCACACCCTGGGCGACTCCGGCATCAACGCCCGCAACCTCCGCCAGCTCAACGCGTTGCTGCAGCACCGTGAGGTCATGCACGCGGTGGTGCTGGGGGACTTCAACGCCAACACCGCCATCAAGACAGGCGGCTCCTGGCTGATGGCTCACCTCAGGACGTACGACGACACCGACACGGTGGAGGAATACGAGGTGCGCTACGGCGAGCCCCACGCCAGCGTGGGGGACGAAGGAGTGGGCAACATCGCCGACCCGCGGTTGCGGCACGAGCTCCACGTGCTGGAGCAGGGCCTGCCGGAGACCATCGCCCATGCCACCACCGCACAGGTGCGCCTGCCGGATGGCTCGCTCATGACGCCGAAGCAGGCGTGCGCCGACCTGCGCTCCGGCCGGGTGCAACGAGGCAGCGAGCAATGGTTGCGGCTCCAGGACATCGCGGACAGCGCCACCCTCACCTCGCTACCGGATGAGAATGGCGTGGTGCCCGCGACGGGCAAGCGCTTCGACAACCTCTACGCCAGCCCTGGACTGGTCCCCCGCCTCTTCGAGGTGGACCGCAGCACCGAGTCCTCCGACCACCAACCCGTGGTGGCGCACTACGACGTGCGGACGCCAGGGTTGAAGGACGGCAAGCCCACTCCTGGCACCGTCCAGCAGCCCACCTGAGGCGCCAGCTTCACCGATGCTGGCGCCCCCGTCCCGCGAGGCCTCAGGGCCCCGCGGGACACGCGGGCAGGGACGTAATCCACGCGTCCACGAGCCCCGTGCCCTCGGCGTCCTTCACCGCGCTGGCCAGCGGCGGCATGCGTGCCGTCGACAGCGAGTGCATGCGCCGCGACAAGACCGACTTCGACGGGTCTCCCGGCGCGACCAGCATCGCTCCGGCCACGCCCAGCTCACCGTGCTCTGGCGCCACACCACAAATCTTCGTTGCGGCGAGCGGCGTGGAGTAGCGCAGATCCAACTCACCGCGGCCCAGGCCATTGGGCCGGTGACAGACGGCGCAGTTGGCGTGCAGGTAGGCCCGTGCGCGCGTCTCCACGGGCTCCGGTCCGGCGTAGGCAGGCATCCGGGGCAGTTGCTCCACCGGGGCCGGCAATTTCAGCACGCCAATATGCTCCAGGGTCCGGAGCTGCGACGCGACGCGCCCGCCCGGGTATGTGTAATCCCCGTTGAGCTGCGCGACCTCCAGGCCCAGCACGAAGCCCGCGGCGGCGGTGTGGCACTGCATGCATTCCCCCCGGCTGGGGTACGTCCACGTCTGCGCCCCCACCGTCTTCACCTTGCCCGTCTCCAGCAACGTCGCGTCGGTACCCGCCTCATTCCACTCGTACGTGTAGCCCGCCCAGATGCCGTCCGGATGGCGCATGAAGAGGCGCGTCTCCACGCGCTTCCCGCCCAGGAGGAACGTCTTCACCGTCACGGTGCCGGGGGGCGCGTCCAGCACGCCCTCCGGCCCCACCGTCATCACCGCCCCGTCTGGCACACCGATGAACCGCTCCTTCCCCGCGCCGTCCGACCACAGCGGGGCATTCACGCCGTACGGGATGAGGCCCGCCGAGGGGAGGTTCGGGTTCGTCGGGTCCGCGCAGCCCGTGGCGGACAGCAGTGTGGGGAACGCCTCGCCACCCGGCGCGGGGGGGAGAGAGGCGTGGATGCGGTGCAGTCCTCCGCCCGCGAAGTCCACCACCAGCAGTTCGCCGTCGTTGAGCTCGGCGAACGAGGAGATGCTGAGCGTCGTGGTGACGAGCAATTGGGGCGCCGCGGCTGCACCGGGAAGGGCGTCACCCGGCAGCGTCCAGATGCGACCCGAGCCGAAGTCGCCAAAGAGGTACTTGCCCGCGAGCGCCGGTACGGCGGTGCCGCGGTACACGTAGCCTCCGGTGACGGAGACGCCTTCTGCGCGACCGTAGACGGCCACGGGCGGCGTCAACCCGGTGGTGCGGCAGCCGCTGCCGCGCGCGCACTCGGTTCCCTCCAGGATGCTCCAGCCGTAATTGCCGCCCAGTTCGACGCGGTTGATTTCCTCGAGGAGCTTTTCGCCCACGTCGCCCAGCCAAAGCGCGCCGGTGCTCCGGTCGAAGCTCCAGCGCCACGGGTTGCGGAAGCCGGTGGCGTAGATTTCCTTCCGCCCGCCGGCGGTGGCGTAGGGGTTGGTGGGCGGAATGGCATAGGGCCGCGCGCTGTCCACGTCGAGCCGCAGCATCTTCCCCAGCAGGAGCTCCGGATTCTGGGCCGTCTGCTTCGGGTCCACGCGTCCGCCACCGTCACCGAAGGCGAAGTAGAGGAAGCCATCCGGTCCGAACGCGAGGTGGCCGCCGTTGTGGAAGGAAAAGGGCTGGTCCTGTTCGAGCACGACCTCCGCGCTCGTCGGGTCCAGGGTGGCCCCACCATCCGGACTGCGGTAGCGGACGATGAACGAGCGTAGACCGCCCATGGCGCTGTCTCCGACATAGGAGAGGAACACCTGGCCATTGGTGGCGAACGCCGGGTGGAAGGCCATCCCGAGCAAGCCCGTCTCGTCATGCTCCACGTTCACCTGCCCGGAGATGTCGACGAACACGGAGCTGACGGGCGGCGTGGCGTCCTTGTCGAACACGCGCACCCTCCCCCCTCGCTCCACCACGTAGATGCGGCGGTTGTCCCCTGGCGCCTGGAGGGCGAACAAGGGCTGGGTGAAGCTCAGCTCCGGGAACGCGCGCGAGATGGTGGCCCCCGCGGGGTCCGGGGGCCGGGGAGGCGCTACGCACGTAGGGTTCGCGGGACGCACGTCGAGCCCGAAGGGCACCTGGGCACCCGTGCCCCCACCATCTGGCGCCATCGGTGCGCTCCCGTCTCCGTCCGTACCCGGTCCCCCACCCGGTGAGGGGTCGGTGATTTCAACTTCGTCCCCTGGGCGACCGGAACCGTCACCCGAAGCGCCAGGACACGCGAGCGAAATGCCGAGCAAGCTCATAGCGAGCGCCACCACGCCCAGCAGCATCAGGACAGACGTTCGTCGTTGTTTCATGGCGATGCTGTGGTGGTTCGCGACGGGGCGGAACGCCAGGGACGGGACCTCACATCCAAGGCGGACTCTGCTGGATGCCGGACCGCGTGGGTGGCAGTCGTCGTGAAGTGGGCCCGGGCATCGTTCGAGGGACGTCTGCCCTCGGACACGGCGCGTCACCTGACAGTCCCGCTGACAAAGGCAGGCGGCGGAACGACCCCTTCCCTTGTCGCGCTGTCCTGGGGCGGACGACCGTGCGTGGGCCGGCCTCACCGCGCGGAAGCCCCTAGATTGCTCGGAAAGGAGGCCTCATGAAGACAGGCAGTGGGACGACATCCCGATTCTTTCGTCCGTTCACGGGCGCTGCGCTCACCGCCGTGCTCGGCCTCGTGGGAGTGCCAGCGGCAACTGCCGCCCAGGGCGTCGTGCCCCAGGTGTCCTGCTACCAGCGCGCGACCGACGGCGGACTCGACGACTCCCTGGCCACGCAGCTCTGCCGCGGCGCTCGGTCATCCACGCCCGCCGACTGCTTCGTGCGCGCCCAGGACGAAGGCTCACTCACGCAAAGCCAGGCCGTCCAACTGTGTCAGTTCGCCGCGCCCGACGAGGACCCCGCGGGTTGTTACATCCAGGCCCGGGAGCAGACCTTCACGGCCCCAGCGCGCGTGTTGCAGCTCTGCCAGCCCGCGGTCCAGACCTGTCCCGGCTACGTGGAGTGAGCCGGCACGGTTCGTTTCCCCGGCAGCAGCAACTCACGCAGACGCGTGAAGTCCACCGGCTTCACCAGGTGCTCGTCGAAGCCCGCTTCCAGCGCGCGGCGCCGGTCCTCTTCCAGGCCGTAGCCCGTCACTGCGATGAGCATCAGCTCGCGGCCCTCGTCCGTCGAGCGGAGCGCCCGGGCCACCTCGTAGCCGTCGAGCCCGGGCAGGCCGATGTCCAGCAGCACGACCTCGGGACGCAGCTCGCGCGCCCGCGCCAGCCCCGAGGGACCGTCCTCCGCTTCGCTGACGGTGTGCCCGTCCAGTTCGAGCAACTCGCGGACGAGTTGCCGGCTGTCGGCGTGGTCATCCACCAGCAACACGTGGCGTCCGGGGGCCGGCGCCATGGGAGCGTCTTGAAGCCGAGGCGCCTGTTCGACCTGGCCGCGCGGCAGCCGCACCGTGAAGGTGCTGCCCTTCTTCAGCCCATCACTCTGCGCGAACACGGAGCCGCCATGCAGCTCCACCAACCGCTTCACCAGCGTGAGGCCAATGCCCAGGCCTCCCTGCGCGCGGTCCAGGGTGCGCTCCGCCTGGAAGAAGAGCTCGAACACGCGCTCCTGGAGCTCCGGTGACAGGCCATCTCCGGTGTCGGACACCTCCAGCACCACGTGGCCGGGCTCTTCTCGCGTCACCACGCGGATGCGACCGCCGGGCGGCGTGTACTTGAGCGCGTTGGACACGAGGTTCGTCACGACCTGCTCCAGGCGGCTCGCGTCCCCCTCCAGCCAGGTCCGCGGGGCCTCTACCTCCACCTGGTGCGCCTGCGTCCGTCCGGAGGACTCCAGCGCCGCGACGGCGCGCCGCACGCACTCCGACAAGTCCATGGTCTGCTTCTGGAGCTGGATGCGGCCACTGCTCACCCGCTCCACATCGAGCAGGTCATCCACCAGCCGCGCCAGGTGGAAGGCCTGCCGCTCCACCAGGGCGCGCGCCCGCTCGCGGCTGGCGGCATCCTCCGTCACCGACAGCACCTTCACGCCGCTGGTGATGGCGGACAGCGGGTTGCGCAGCTCATGGCCCAGCATGGCCAGGAACTGGTCCTTGGCGAGGTTGGCCGCCTCGGCCTCCGTCATCTTCGTCCGCAGCGCGTCCTCGCGCTCCATCACCATGGCCGCGGTGAGCGCGAGCGTCGCCCGCAGGTCCTCCAGTTCCGTGATGCCCGTGGGCCCTACGTTGGTGAACGCATCCGCCGAGTCCGGGCGCTCCCGGGCCGCGCGGGCCAGGGCGCGGAGCGGACGCGTCATGCGGCGGCTCACCCAGGCGGCCCAGGCGGTGGCGATGACACAACACCCCAGCCCCGCGATGAGCAGCGCGGCCAGGGACTGGTTCACCGACGCGGTGAACACCTCGCGAGGCCCCGCGAACGACACCGTCCAAGGCACCACCTGCAAACGCGCGAAGGCCGCGAACGACTTCATCCCATCCACCGTCTGCGACGCGAAGAAGCCCTCGCGGCTCGCGCGGATGTTCGCGATGTATTCGGGCCGGGCCTTCGTTCCGACGAACCGGGCGCGGCCCCGGCTGCGCGAGAGGATGACGCCCTCCTCATCCACCAGCGTGCCCACCCAATTCCCCGGGACGCGCTGTTCGTCCCAGAGCTTGTCGAAGTGCTGCATGGCATACGTCGCCACCAGCACACCCGTGAGCACGCCCTGGCGTCGCACCGGCATCGCCACCACCACGGTGGGCGGCCCCTGGAAGCGCTGGTAGGGAAAGTCGGAGATGACCACGCGCCCCGTCTTCACGACCTCGCGCACGTAGGGCCGCTCATCCACGAGCGCCGTCAGGTCGGCTCCGAAGGGCTGGTCCGTGGTGAACATCGGCCGGCCCTCCACATCCAGCAGGGAGAGCGAGCCCCACTGTTCCTGGGACGCCACCACGGCCTGGCAGGTGGAATGAAAGGTCTTCAGGTCGCCTTGCACCAGCGGGGCCGAATGCGACAGCACCTCCAGCGCCCGGATGGACTGGCCCAGCTCGCGCTCCACGACGAGCGCCAGCGCGCGGGCCGTCTCGCGCATGCCCTGGGCCCGGGCTTCGCGCTGCGACGCCGCGAAGCGGTTCACCACCCCCGCCGCGAAGAGCACGAGCGGCACCAGCAGGCCGAGCGCGAGCAACCCGAGATAGAAGCGGAGCGAGCGCGGCTTCATCGACCTGCGTCCTTCCGGCGGAGCATCGCGCCTCATCCTGCACGGGTGGGAGGACGAGTTGCCCTCCAGGACACAGGAGTGACGTGGGCTGAACAGTCTCGCGGAGGATGCGTTCGAACGTCGACTCGGGGTCCGGGCGCGTTGACTGCGGGCGAAGCCGGGGCGCACAGTTTTGCGCGCCATGAACGAAAAGAGCGCGTCCTACCAGTCGTGGCTGGAGTCGTTCGCCAGCGAGCACGGAGCCACCGCGGGCACCGTCCACCTTCAGCGGGGAGACGACCTCTTCCTCGTGGCTGCCCTCAACATCCCGCCGCCGTTGATGGCGGCCGTCCAGCACGTGCCACACGGCAAGGGGATGGCGGGGCTCGCCCAGGTGCGCAAGCAACCCGTGCAGACGTGCAACCTGAAGGAGGACACGTCCAGCGACATCAAGCCGGGCGCAAAGGCGGTGGACGCGCGCGCGGCGGTGGCGATTCCGGTGCTCGATGCGACAGGCCGTGTGCGCGCGGTGGTAGGCATCGCCTTCACCGAGGAAGGCTCGCTGGCCGCCGAGCGCGAGACGTCCCTGATGGCCGCCGCGTCCCGGCTCCCCATCGCGGATGGCTGAGCCCACGCCAAGCCTGACTGCGGCAGGCGAAGGCCGGCTGTCCGGTCGCGCCGTGATGGGCTGGGCGGCCTTCAGCGGGCTGCTGCTGGCCTCCATCCTGGTGCCCTTCGCCTGGTTCGGGGACAGCCTGGAGGCAGCGTCCGAACACTTCCTGGCCACGCGGCCACCCTCCTGGCAGGTGGCGCTGCTGCTCGGGGGACTGCTGGCCGGTGATGCCGTGCTGCCGGTGCCCTCCAGCCTGGTGGGCACGGCCGCAGGGGGGCTGCTGGGCTTCTGGGTCGGCGCGGCGACGTCCTGGCTGGGGATGATGGCGGGCTGTGTGGTGGGCTATGGCCTGGGCGCGCGGGCCGGAACGGCGGCGCTGCGGCGCATGGCGGGTGACGCCGAGCTGGGCCGGCTGACCCGCGCCGCCGAACGGATGGGGCCCTGGTTCCTGCTCGCCTTCCGCGCGGTGCCGGTGCTGGCGGAGACGTCCGTGCTCTTCGCGGGAACCAGCCGCATGCGCCCCCGGACGTTCCTCACCGTGAGCGCCCTGGCCAACCTGGGCGTGTCGGTGACCTATGCCGCGCTGGGCGCCAGCGCCGCGCGGCTGGAGTCGTTCCTGCTTCTCTTCGCGGGCATGGTGCTGCTGCCCGGCCTGGCGCTGGCCTGGATGCGGCGAAGGACACCGCCGCATCCGGACCCCGCGACACGCTAGACGCTCCGCTCAGCTCCGCGCCGTGCGAGCGTCACGGCCCCGGGCGCGGGCCGCCTTGGCGAGCGCGTCCGCGCCCTGCTCGTCTCCCCGCATCCACTCCTTCATCGCGGGGACGACCGTCTTGCTCCAACCCTTGCTGGCGCGCACCGACAGGTAGTCCTGCACCAGCGCGTCCACCATGGCGGCCAGCTGCTCCATCAGGAGGAGCCGCTCGGAGAGCTGGTCATCCTCCTCCTCGCTCATCAGCGCCGGCAGCTTGCCCGCGCGGATGTCGAGGAACTCGGAGTCCACCGTGGCCTCGAACTCCCTCTCGCCCTGGGTGAAGCGCAGGCGGGCCTGGGCCACCAGCAGCCCGCGGTCCAGCGAGTGCTTCACCTGCTCGGAGTACGGCGCCAGGGTGCCCTTGGCGCTCATCTCCGTCACCTCGCCGGACACGCCGCGCAGCACCACGCGGCCCATGAAGAGGACGCTGACGCCTTCACCCTCCACCTCGACGAGCGGCCCGCCGGCCTCGGTGCGCCACAGGAGCCACGTGAGGAACTCGCGGCCCAGGTAGGCGCGGCCACGCAGCAACTGGTCTTGCGCTTTGCCCTTTTCGACTTCGGCCTCGTCCTTCGTCTCCTCGGTGGCGCCGCCGTCCACGCCGACATCACCGCGCATGAAGGCCGCTTCGGCCCGCGCCTCGTCACGCCTCGCCATGTGCCACCTCCCCGGCCGTCGCCGGCAGGTCCATGCCAATCAGCTCCGTGGTGGGCCCCAGCAGGGAATCATCGATGCCCGCCGTCTGCGCCATGGCCGACGGCGTCATGCCGAAGAACTTCACGTTCAGCCCGCCCTCCAGCGCGACGGTGATTTCGTCCACCACCTTGCGCGACGCGGACCAGATCTGCACCTGCTGCGTCTTCAGGTTCCAGCTCACGTCCACCGTCGACGTGCGGGGCGTGGCGCGGATGCGGAGCATCTGGCGGATTTCACCGCGGCTCTGCGTCTTCTCGCCGCGGCTGGGCGGGCGGCCATTCTCCTTCTCGAAGGCGGCGGCCCACTTCGCCAGCTCCGCCTTGAGCGCCGCGGCCGGCACCTTGATGGTGTCGATGCGGAAGGCGAACAGGGCGTACTCGCCGTAGTAGAGACGGCCGGCGGAGAACTCGCTGGACTCCTCGTTCTCCAGCTCCACGAAGCCGACGGCGCGCTCTTCTTCGGAGCGGCGGTCGATGGGCTCGAACGCGTGCGCCTTGAGGCCGCGCGTCAGCCAGCGTTTGACATCCGAAGGCGCTTCCTTCGCCGGTTCGACCCGGAAGCGCGACAACGTGACAGCACCACGAAGGACAGGCATGGGGCGCGGCAGGATGGGGTGCGCGCGCCGTGCCGTCAAGGCACTCGATGTGGCTGGCGGCGCCTTCCTCGTGGCCGCGCTCCCTTTCCAAGCGGCCTGTCCCCAGCCGAATGACAGGTCCGCCCCACGGCGGTAGCGTGGCGGGCGACATGCGCCGCGCCCTGTCCGTCTCGCTGCTGCTCGTGGCCCCCCTCGTACTCTCCGGCTGCTTCCGCGAGACACGACCCGAGGGCGACACCCTTCCCTCCCTGGCCCGCGCGCTCTTCGACACCCTGGAGGCCGAAGGCGCCCTGGCCAGCGCCTACGTGGTGGACGCACAGACGGGCGAGCCACTCTTCACCCACCGCGAGCACGTCCGGCTCCTGCCCGCATCCACGCTCAAGGTCGTCTCCACCGCGGCCGTCCTCTCCGCGCTGGGCGCGGACTTCCGCTTCCAGACGCCGGTGGCCCTTGAGGGCACGCTGGATGGCGGGCTCTTCCTGGGCGATATCGTGGTGGACCCCACGGGGGACCCGTCCCTGGGCTCGTGGCGCTTCCCCGAGACGGCGCTGGCGTGTGAGCAGGTGGCGGACGCCCTCCAGGCGCGCGGCATCCGCCAGTGGCGCGGGCAGGTGCGCGTGCGCGGCGCGAAGGAGGCGGAGTTCCCCTTCGGCCCCGGCTGGGCCTGGGATGACGCCGCCTATGCCTACAGCGCGGCGCCAACGGCCTTCGTCTTCCGGGAGAACGTGGTGGACGTGGCGCTGTCCCGGGCCGCGGGCGCGGACTGCGCGCAGCCCCCCACCATCCAGGTGACCCCCGCCTTCGCGACGCTGACGGCCGTGGTGGGCGTGGACACGAACGCGGAGCGCCCCTCCCTGGCCTGCGTGCGCCAGCGTGGCGGCCCCGGCGTGCGCTGCCTGTGGCGCTCCACCGCGGACACCTGCCCCCGCTCCGCCGCGGTGAGGCTGTCGGTGGACGAGCCCGAGCAGCTCTTCTCCGCCTGCGTGGAGGCGGCCCTGCTCGCGCGCGGCATCCCCCGGCTGCCCGTGACGCTGGAGGCGCCCACGCCGCTGCAACCCGCCGTGCCCGCGCCCCTGGTCACCCTGGTCAGCCCGCCGCTGTCCGAACTGGTGAAGGTGACGAACAAGGAATCCCTCAACTTGTACGCGGAGCGCCTGGGTCTGCGCTTCGCGCGCGAGCTCACGGGCACGGAGAGCTATGGCGCCCTGCGCACCGCGCTGACGGAGGAGCTGACCCGCCGAGGCATCCCCTCGCGAGACTTGCGCCCGGTGGATGGCAGTGGCCTGTCCCGGTACAACCTGGCCACCGCGCGGGGACTGGTGCGCGTCATCTTCACCAGCCTGCGTGAAGCCTACGGCACCGCGCTGCTGGACAGCCTGCCCGTGGCCGGCCTGGACGGCACGCTCGCGGCCCGCCCCGTCACCGCCGACACCGCGGGCCACATCCGCGCGAAGACGGGCACGCTGTCCGGCCAGCGGTGCTTCGTGGGCGTGGTGGACCGGCCGGGAGACGCGCGTCACCCACGCGTCGTCTTCGCGCTGATGCTGGGGAACATGGACGACGGTACCGCCCTGCCCGCCAATGAGGCGTTCGACCGGTTCGCCGCGGGGCTGGTCACACTGCCGCTGCGCTGACGGCCAGGACGCACCGTCTCATTCCCAACGGTTGCACGGCGGAGGCGCGGGCGAACACCCGGCGCACGGTGGCATTCCCAACGCAACGAAGCCGTTTCCCGTCCCAAGGGACGTGGCAGGCTGCGTGCGCGTTTCCCAACCCCGAGGTGAACCGTGAAGCTGAAAACCGCATTGACGGCGGCGGTGCTGACCCTGCCGCTGGCTGCGCCAGCCGCCCCCGCCCCCGCGCCGGCCGCGACGGCGTCCCGCAAGGCCGCCACCAAGGCGCCCGCGTCACCGAAGAAGGAGACGGTGGACACCTACCACGGCACGGCGGTGAAGGACCCGTACCAGTGGCTGGAGGACTCGTCCGACGCGCAGGTGAAGCAGTGGAACGACGCGCAGAACGCGTACACCCGCGCCCTCCTGGACAAGCTGCCCGGACGCGAAGCCATCCGCCAGCGCGTCTCCGAGCTGCTGAGCTGGAAGTCCCCTGGCTACGGCGGGCTGCACGAGGCCGGCGGCACGTTGTTCGCCATGAAGGCCCAGCCGCCCAAGCAGCAGGCCTTCCTGGTCGTGCTCGGCTCGGTGGATGACACGTCCAAGGAGCGCGTGCTGGTGGACCCCATGGTGGTGGACCCCTCGGGCCACACCACCATCGACTGGTACGTCCCCACGCTGGACGGCAAGAAGATCGCCGTGTCGATGTCGAAGAACGGCACCGAGAGCGGCGACGTCACCGTCTATGACGTGGCCACCGGCAAGCCGCTGCCGAATGAGACCGTGCCCCGCGTGAATGGTGGCACCGCGGGTGGCAGCCTGACGTGGACGGCGGACGGCAAGGGCTACTTCTACACGCGCTACCCGCGCGGCGATGAGCGTCCGGAGGTGGACCGTGACTTCTTCCAGCAGGTCTACTTCCACCAGCTCGGCACGCCCACGGAGAAGGACACGTATGTGCTGGGCAAGGACTTCCCGCGCATCGCGATGACGGAGCTGGACACGTCTCACGACGGCCAGCACATCTCCGCCGTCGTGGCCAACGGCGACGGCGGCGAGTACATGGTGTACCTGCGCGACGCCGCCGGGAAGTGGTCGCAGGTGTCGAAGTTCGAGGACAAGGTCATCCGCGCGCGCTTCGGCCATGACGGCGCCCTGTACCTGCTCAGCCGCAAGGACGCGCCGCGCGGCAAGGTGCTGCGGCTGCCGCTGGCCACGCCCACGCTGGACAAGGCCACGGTGGTGGTGCCGGAGGGCGAGGCCAGCATCCAGGGCTTCTTCCCCACGAAGTCGCGGCTCTACGTGAGCGAGCAGCTCGGCGGGCCTTCGCAGCTGCGCATGGTGGACCTGAAGGGCACGGCGCTGGGGATGGTGCCCACCCTGCCCGTGTCCTCCGTGGGCGGGCTCGTGAGCCAGGGCGATGACGACGTGCTCTTCATCAACACCAGCTTCACCCAGCCGATGGCCTGGTACCGGTACTCGGCGAAGGACAACACGGTGAAGAAGACGGCGCTGGCCCGCACGTCGCCGCTGGACCTGAGCGACGTGGAGGTGGTGCGCGCATTCGCCACGTCCAAGGACGGCACCAAGGTCCCCGTCAGCATCCTCAAGAAGAAGGGCACCAAGCTCAACGGCAACAACCCGGCGTTGCTGACGGGCTACGGCGGCTTCAACATCTCCATCAGCCCGAGCTACAACACGCTGGCCGGTTTCTGGCTGGAACAGGGCGGCGTGTTCGCGGTGGCCAACCTGCGTGGCGGCTCGGAGTTCGGTGAGAAGTGGCACGCCGAGGGCTCGCTCACGAACAAGCAGAACGTCTTCGACGACTTCTACGCCGTCGCGAAGCTGCTGGTGGACCAGAAGTACACGCAGCCGAAGAAGCTGGCCATCCAGGGTGGCAGCAACGGCGGCCTCCTGATGGGCGCGGCCGTCACCCAGCACCCGGAGATGTACGGCGCCGTCGTGGCGCGCGTGGGCATCTACGACATGCTCCGAGTGGAGCTGACGCCCAACGGCCAGTTCAACATCACCGAGTACGGTACCGTGAAGAACCCGGAGCAGTTCAAGGCGCTGCACGCGTACTCGCCGCTCCACAACGTGAAGGACGGCACGGCCTACCCCTCCGTGCTCTTCACGTCCGGCGCGAACGACCCGCGCGTGGACCCGTTCCACTCGCGGAAGATGGTGGCCCGGATGCAGGAGGCCACCAAGGCGAAGAACCCCATCCTGCTGCGCGCCAACGCGGAGACGGGCCACGGCGCCGGCACGCCGCTGAACGCGCGCATCGAGGAGGAAGTGGACGTGTACTCGTTCGTGTTCAACGCCCTGGGCATGAAGTACCAGCCCCCGGCGAAGAAGGTCGCGGCGCCCAAGCCGCAGTAGCCGCTTGAGGCCTTCATCCACCGCCGCCCGGACGCTGGCGCGGCGGTGGATGCGGTGCTGCACGGCGAATCAGCAGGTCCAGGTACAGGCCGTGCCGCCCCACACCTCGTTGCAGCGCCCTTCCGTCTGGGGAATCGAGTCGCAGAAGCTCTGCGCCGTCCCCGGAAGCGCCTGGCAGCAGCCCGTGCACGTCCAGATGCAGGAGCTGCCCTGGTTGACTTCATTACAGCGTCCCGGCGTCTGGGGAATCGAGTCACAGAAGGCCTGGGTCGTCCCCGTCAGCGCCGTGCAGCACCCCGTATTGAGCGCCGCTTCTTCGCTCACGCCGTCGGACGCCGCGCCTTCTTCGTCCACCACGCCACAGCCCGTGAGCCCTGCGACGGCCAGCAACACGGCACCGTGAAGCGCGAACCGCTTCAGTGAACCACGCATGCGAAACCACCTTTCCTGAGCAAGCTGCATGGGCAGCCTAGCCCGAGGAAAAGCGGAAAAGCACGACGCACTGCAGAGGCGTGCGGACCACGCCCCAGCGGCAGCGTCCCCGCCACTCCTGGAATGCGGAGTGCTGGCACACGGCTTCGCGCGGGTGCGCTGCGAGCGATGTAAGGACGAACTGCTCGTCGCCTTCTCGTCGGACGTCCTCACCGTCTTCCTGCGCGCGGTGTTCGCCCTACAACCTCGGCGAGCGCGGAGGCAGGGCATCCGTCATGGGCAGGTGAGCGGCTACTCCCACTGCTTCTCGACGTCCGCCTGGGATGGAGGTGCGGGCCGAGGCGGGAAGTAGCGCTGCGGGTGGTAGCCCCTGTCAGACCAGGTCACCCCCTTCCCGAATTCGCGCACCATGCCGCGAACGCCATCCACCGAGTGCTGACGCTCGCTCCCGTCCGTGAAGGCCTCGGCGACCCGCCCGTCCTTGAAGACGGCGCGGAAGATGATGGGCGGGCGACGGCACGGAATGCCGGTGTAGATGGGCTTGTAACGAACGCCATCGACGCGGGTCAGGTGGTACTGCAGCCTGTTGTATTTTTGATTGGGCTCGTGGGGGCCCATGCTGCAACGGGCGACCACCTCGGAGACCTCGCCCAGGAACGTCCGGGTATTGGCCGCGGCTTCCAGGATGAGCCCCGGGGAGTTCCTGGGGTTCATCTTGGAAATCGCATCCTCGATGCTCTCGTTGAGGAGCCGCGCCAGCGTCGGACTCGGGATGTTCCCCGGCTCCGCGGGCGGCCACAGGAGTGGGCTCAAGAAGATGTACGCCACCCCGCCGAGGGGGGCTACGAGCCAGACCAGCGACAGCAACAGCACTTTCTTGCGGCTGGCTTGCGACGCCATTCAGATGTCTCCACGTCTAGCGCCGAGGGGCCGGACGTGCCCTCCGCCTGCGCAGATGTTTCATCGTTAGCTACCACGAGACCGCCGCGACGGCGGAGCCCCCATGATGGGCGGATTGTCGCTGCACCGGCCCCCAGAGGACGATGCCTGCCCCGACGGTGACGACGCCGACCACCAACGAGAGGATGGTCAGTTCGGGCGTGACATGCTGGATGCCATCGCCTGCTCTCGGTGTGGAGGCCGCAGCAGGGTGCTGGCATACCTGACGGATCCCAAGGGGCGCCCCATTCTGGAGCACCTGGCATTGCCCTCATGGCCTGCGAAGCCGGCCCCGGCACAGGGTCCACCCCAGAGCGCGTGGTGAAGCCTGCGTGCCAGGCGGGCGCTTCCTCAAGGCCTCAACGCAGTACGCCACTGCGTGTGCGGCCGAGTGTCAGCAGGACGCGCGCTGCCATGCCTGGCCCCACCAGCGGTCTGGAGTACAGGGCCCGGCGTCCCGCTGCCAGCTCAAGCGCGCCGTGCCTCCCATCGCAGTCGCGACGTACACAAACTCCGGCGGCGTGCGGCCAATCGACGCCGCACCACCAATGGAGAGCCGAGAATGAATTCGAATCAGTCCAAAGCGGCGCGGCCCCACCTGGAGTTCCTCAGCGTGCGGGCCTTGCTGTCGTCGCTGGTCCTCTTCGGAGGAAGCGCGAATGCCGCCGAGGTCATTCAGCAGTTTCGCCAGCCCGAGTCGCGCGATGAGACGGGAAAACTCATCGTCGAGGAGTCGGTCGTCAGCATCATCAACTGCAATGGCTCGGGTGAGAACGGCGGCCAGTTCTACATCTACCAATATGTCAAGCGCCCGGGAGTTCGGGCCATCCGGCCACCCGACTGGAGCCAGCCAATCGGCGGACGCGATTTCGCCGCCTTTGAAGAGGCGGTCGCGGCGGCCTGTGCACCCGCTTCTGCCCCGGGAGGCCCGACGCCGGGGGCCCCCACCCCTGCCGGCTGCTGGAGATTCTCCGGCACCTGGTCGGACAACATCTTCGGGACCATGCAATTGGTCCAGATTGGCGAGAACGCCAGTGGCACCTATACCGGAACGACATCGCCCGGCGCCATCAACGGCAAGGTCACGGGGCAGGCCTTCGATGGAACCTGGGTCAGTCGTGAGGGCACGTCCGGCACCGTCCATCTCGAGCTGAGAGGGGATGGGAGCACCTACGAGGGAGAGGCGAGCACCACCGGCTGGGGGAACAAGGTCAGCGGCAAGTGCGTGGGCCCGCCGCCCGCAGGGTGATACGGGGCGCGTGGGTACCTCCACAGGCAGGCGAAGCGGGGGCGCGCCTCGCTTCTGCCTGCCGCAGCACCGACAGCCCGGAAAGAGTGCGGACGGGCGGCTCCGCAGCGTGCAAGACTGGCCGGATGGAGCTCTGGATCAACCCTGCCTGTTCAAAGTGCCGCGCCGCGATGGCCGCGCTGGATGCGTCCGGTACAGCCTACGTCGTCCGCCGCTACTTGGAGTCGCCCCCCACCGCTGCGGAGCTGGAGGCCGTACTCGGGAGGCTCGGGCTGGAGCCCTGGGAGCTGGTGCGCATGGGTGAGGCCGCGGCGACCGAGGCCGCGCTGGAGATGCTGCCCAGAGACGCGACACACCGTGCCGACTGGATTGCAGCCATGGTCCAGCACCCAGAGCTGATTCAGCGCCCCATCGTTACCGCCAGCGACGGGACGACTGTGGTGGGGCGGAGCCCGGAGGCGCTGGAGAGAGTGCTCGCCGCGGAGCGCGGCTCGGGCACCTGAGCGGGGGCTTCAGGCCGAGTGAGCTTCGTCCGCTTCCGGGGGCGGACATCATGTTCAAGTGGCCCGATGGCGAGCTGTACCACGAGCGCGTGAAGGCGCCGGTGGGCTCCAAGTCGGGCACCTACGGGCCGTGCCCGCGGACCTCGAACGTGCGGGCTTCGGGCTCCATGAAACGCAGGAGCGCCTCGCCCTCCTTCACCAGCGCGTCACGGTCCTTCTTCTTGATGGGCGCAAAGGGCTCGACGACGAGCGTAGCCGCCGCGCGCTTGCGTTCCACCGTCCACGTCCCGGCGATGAAGCCGTCCACGAGGAAGGTGGCGGGGACTCGCAGATTCTTGGTGATGAGCTTGGAGCGGTACGCGTCATCCACCAGCCGGGCCCGGTCCTCATGGCCGAGCACCAGGCTGTCGAACTCCGGGAGGAAGCGCGCGGGTGCGGCCGTGTCCTCGTCCGGCCGGGGTGCCTTGGGCAGGTCGAACAGCTCCCGCCCCTTCTCGTCCCGGAACGTGCGCAGCGAAGGCCGAAGCGCCTCGAAGGTGGACTTCAGGCCCTTGAGACCGGACCAGGTCTGGGCATCCGTCACCGATGCGGGACCGAAGGCCGCGAGGTAGCGCTGCACCAGCGTGGGAAGGTCCGCTTCGGCACGCAGCGGTGCGCCCAGCCAGGACTCCGCGACCGCGAAGTCCGTGGTGCCGGGGTAGCCCCACTCCGTCTCCGTGGGGACCTGGATGAGGGGTAGGAACATCCGCACCGCGAAGCCCATGGCGCGTTCGTCGTTCTGGGGATGCCGGGCCACCAGGTGGTCGCGCAGCGCCTCGAAGGTGCGCGGCGCTTCATCGAAGAAGGCGCGCGCCTCCTTGACGAGCGGCGCGACGTCCAGCCCCTTCGCGCGCTCGCGCAGCACCGACGCCACAGAGGCTTCGAGCAGCGGTGTGAAGCTGGCTCGCAGGTGCCGGTAGTCCTCCGCGCTCGCCAGGTGCAACGTGCCACGCATCAACGTGGCGCGGACCACCTCCTTGCGCTGGAGCAGCACCTGGAGCGCGTCTCGCTCGAAGCCCGCGACACGCGACCACAGGCCGATGAACGGCGGCCTCGCCTGTTGGGCCTGAAGCGCCAGGAGCTTCTCCACCACGCCGAGCACGGACGTCTGCTCACGCGCCAGCAACATCTGCCGCGCCAAGGTCGCGCGATTGAGGGCCCTGAGGGTCAACGGGGAATCTGGCATGTGGCCTCGCTCGCGGGGTGCACCTGGCGGGTCGTGGCGCCGCGCGAGTCGCAGAGGTGTAGCACTTCACGAACGAAGGGCGAACAGGCCCGGTACTCCTGGAGCCCGGCACACCGGAGTGCCACATTGCACGGCATGAATGTGGACCGGCTCGACATGATGACGACACCCGCCGCCCTCGTGGACCTGGACCGTGTGGACGCCAACCTGAAGCGCGTGGCCCTGTACACCCGCCAGCACGGCCTGCAGTGGCGGCCCCATACGAAGACGCACAAGACACCGGAGTTCGCCGCGCTCCAGCTCGCCGCCGGAGCCCAGGGCGTCACCGTGGCCACCGTCCGCGAGGCGGAGGTCATGGCCACCGCCTGCGACGACATCCTGCTCGCCTATCCTCCCGTGGGCGACGACAGGCTCGCCCGGCTCATGGCGCTACCACCACATGTCCGGCTCACCGTGGCCCTGGACTCGGGCGAGGCGGCGGAGATGCTGAGCCGCGCGGCCCGGAGGGCAGGCCGCACCGTGGGCGTGTTGGTGGAGCTGGACCTGGGCATGCGGCGCGTGGGAGTCCAGACCGCCGAGGACGCAGTCGCACTGGCCCGCGCAGTGACGTCCAGCAGTGGCCTGGAGTACCGGGGCATCACCTTCTACGCCGGACACCTGCGTATGCCACAGGCGGAGCTGGGCGACGCGATGCGTGAGCAATCCGTGCGGCTGGCCACCTACGTGGACACCCTTGCGGACGCGGGACTGCGGCCCGAAACCGTGAGCGGCGGCTCCACGCCGACGCTGTGGCGTTCGCACGAGGTCACCGGGCTCACGGAGATTCGCCCGGGCATCAACATCTTCAACGACCGCAACTCCGCGACGGTGGGCGCGTGCGCATGGGACGAATGCGCGTACTCCGTGCTGGCCACGGTGGTGAGCACCACGGTGCCGGGACAGGCCGTCATCGACGCAGGTTCCAAGGCCCTGGCCAAGGAGGAGGGCTTCACGGACGCAGGCGGGTACGGCGCCCTGCTCGACCGGCCAGACGTCCTGGTGCGCGGCCTGTCCGAGGAGCACGGCCTGCTGGACCTCTCCCGCACCGACTGGCGGCCCCGCGTGGGCGACCGCGTGCGCGTGGTGCCCAATCACGCCTGTGCCTCCGTCAACCTGCACGACCGGTTGCACCTGCTGCGCCAGGGCACCTGGGCCGGCACGCACGCCATCACCGCACGCGGCTGGTGACGCGCGCCACTCAGTCCATGCGCTGGAGCTCCTTCGTCAGCGACTGCTCCAGCTCGCGAATGTTGCGATAGACGATGCAGCGATAGGACGCGACGTCGAAACGGAGCTCCTTCACGTCACGCACCAGCAGCAGCGTGGGCCGGCCCCGCCCCCACGCATAGCCGACCTCCAGGTACACGTTCGGATTCGCCAGGGACAGGTCGGCAATCACTACCTTCGCCGTCTCGATGCGCTCGCGGATGCGCTGGATGATGGGGCCGTCGAACAACTCCTGGTCCACGCGCTCGCACAACATGCCCGCGGCCTTCACCGGGCCCTGGATGCCGTAGTGATAGGTGTCCTCCAGCTCGGGTGCGAAAGGCATGGCCACGAAGGCGTGAGGCTTTGCCATGGACACGGTGCCCGCCGTCGCCAGGGGCGGCGCCTGCGTCACGGCAGTCATTCGCCGCACGCGAAAGCCACCCTCCGGAAGCGTCTCCACGCCAGGCGTTGCGCTCAAGCCGCGCGTGAAGGCCTTCGACAGTCTTTGCGCCCGGCTCGCGTTCCGCTCCACCACCGTGAAGCGCGTCAGGGATTGGGGCCCGGAGCCACGTTGGAAGGCTTCAACGAGCCCGCCCACGAAGGCGAGCACGGCCTCGTCTTCATCCAATCCGTAGTTGGGACCATGAACGGTGCCCGCGACATGCGCGAGGCCCGAGTGGTTCTCCAGGGCCGCCAGCGCGCGCACCGCGAACTGGCGAATCTCGTGGTAGCCGAACTCCCCCAGGCGAACGGTGCCCACGAAGAGCGCCCGTGGCGCGGTCAGCGCCCCCCGCGTCTCCACGAGGCGCGTCGCGCCCGGCGCGAGCTCGAGCTGCGCGAGGGGAACGCCCGCCTGCTCCAGGCGCCGCGCCGCTTGGCCCGTCGCGCCATAGAGACTTTGTGCGTATTTGAACAGCACCGCGTCCGCGGTGAACTCGGTGAGATCTCCTACCTTCAACGCCACGTCGAGGAACTGGGCCATTGCGTCCCACTGTAAAGCCTTGCGTCTGCTGTTCCCAACCCGACGTCCGCGTCTGCCCATCAGTGCATGACGCAATGCGCCTCTCTTTTTCTCGGCTATCAAGTACGTCCTGTCTGAAGATCTCCGTTTGTGTTGTGTTAAGGAACGCCCCCTGCCCTTGGGGGGTCCATCCCGACACAGCCATGACGGCACGGGGCACGGAGGAAAGTCATATGGAGCGCATTGCAATTGTTGGCGCCGGCACCGCGGGACTTCACCTGGGTTTGAAGCTGCTGTCCCACGGTGTGCCCGTGACGATCTACACGGAGCAGGAGCCGAGCAAGCTACGGGTTTCCCGTCTGCTCAACACGGTGGCGCACCATGCCCCCACGCGCATGCGCGAGCGCATCCTGGGCGTGGACCACTGGAGCGGCCCCAACGCTGACATGTTCTATATCGGCATCCATGTGAACGGCGGCCCTCACCCGTTCAGCCTCCGGGGCCGCGTGGATTCCCCCTCCATCTTCGTGGACTACCGGCAGTACCAGCCGCGCCTCGCCGAGGACTTCGTCGCGCGCGGCGGCAAGCTGGAGGTCCTTCCCGTGGACCTCGACGTGCTGGAGCGCCTGGCCCAGCAGCACGCGCTGATGGTGGTCGCCACCGGCCGCAATGGCCTGACTCGCCTCTTCCCTCGCGTGCCCGCGCTGTCGCCGCACACGCAGCCGCCGCGCATGCTCTTCGCCGCGCTGCTCAAGGGCGTGCGCATGCAGGAGCCCATTGGGATGAATGCCAACCTGATTCCGGGCCAGGGCGAGATTTTCGAGTCCCAGGTCGTCACCGAGAACGGCCGGGTCCCCAGCGTGCTCATCGAAGCGCTCCCCGGCAGTGAGCTGTCGCGGCTCAGCACGCAGCGCTACGACGAAGACCCGCGCGCCTTCGAGGCGATGCTGATGGACTTCCTGCGGCGCTTCGCGCCCACCACCTACGAGCGCGTGGATCCAGCGAGCTTCGGCGTGCGAGGTCCCATGGACTACCTCCAGGGCTCCTTCACGCCGACGGTGCGCCAGGGCTGGGCGCCCCTCTCCAACGGCCGCTTCGCGCTGGCAGTGGGCGACACGCACGTGACGAACGACCCCGTCGCGGGCCAGGGAGCCAACGCGGGGTCCGCTTCCGCCTTCGCGTTGGCGGAGCACATCGTCACCGCGCTGGCGGACAACCGCCCCTTCGACGAGGTCTTCTGTCGAGAGGCCGAAGCGGGCTCGTGGGCGGCCACCGCGCCGGCGACGCACTGGACCAACGCCCTGCTCCAGCCGCCGCCTCCGCACGTGATTGACTTGCTGGCCGCTGGCAGCAAGGACGCGCGCGTCGCGGATGCCGTCGCCACCGCCTTCGTGACGCCCGAGCTCATCCTCTCCGCATGTGCCAGCCCGGAGAGCACCGCGGCGTTCATCGCGCGGCACCGCCCCATGGTCCGCGAGGTCGCGCCGCCTCCCAGCCCCCTGGCGTGGCACCTGCCTCCCGAGGAGCCCAAGGTCACGGTGTCGTTGACCCGCTGAGGCCCCGTGAAGTCGTCGCGGCAAGGCGGCGCAGGCAGGCCGCCTCGTCGTGCGACTGTGCTCCAACACAGCGGCCTCGCTCGCTGATGCACAGAGTGTGAGCGCGTGATTCAACCCTGCCCCGCTGGGGACGTGCGGTTATCTTCCGCGCCATGCGATTCGCCATCTTGGGCTCTGGAGGCGTCGGTGGTTTCTTCGGCGCGAAGCTGGTCCGCGCCAGGCATGACGTGACGTTCCTCGCGCGCGGAGCGCACCTGCGCGCCATGCAGGAACACGGGCTCACCATCCGCGGCGCCGAAGGAGACTTCACCGTCGCGGTCAAGGCCGACGATGACGTCCAGCGCTTCGGCCCCGTGGATGTCGTGGTCCTCGCGGTGAAGAACTACGACGTCGCTTCCGTGCTCCCCGCGGTGAAGACGTTGCTCTCCGCGCGAGGCGCACCGGCGCCGGGCGAAACGCCGCCCTTCGTGCTCACCTTGCAGAACGGCGTGGACATCCCCTCCGAAGTGGCCGCCGCCGTGGGCGAAGCCGCCGTCCTGGGTGGCACCACGTACATCTCCACCGCCATCAGCGAGCCCGGCGTCATCACCCAGACCGGGACGAACCACCGCATCGTGCTCGGAGAAGTGTTCGGTGACACCTCGCGCATCTCCGACCGGGCACAGTCCCTGCGGGACGCGCTGGCCGGCGCGGGCGTCACCGTGGAGGCCGTGGCGGATGCGCGCGGAGCGCTCTGGGACAAGCTGTCCTTCCTCGCCTGCATCTCCGCGTTCAGCACCGCGTCCCGGCTGCCCGTGGGCGCCCTCCGGGACAATCCAGCCTTCCGCGAGGTGTTCCGGCAGGCCGCCGCCGAGGTGCTCAGCGTCGCCGCCGCGGAGGGCGTCACCACCACGCGCACGCCGGACGCCCTGGTGCAGTACATGGACGGGCTGCCCGCCCACATGCGCCCGTCCATGCTGGGCGACCTGGAGAACGGCAAGCCGCTGGAGGTCGAATACCTCCAGGGCGCGGTGGTGCGCCGAGGCCGCGCGCGGGGCGTCCCCACGCCGGTGATGAGCACCCTCTATGTCCTGCTGCTGCCCCACGCCCAGGGGGAACGAAAGGCCTGAGCCACGGCGCCCGGCTGAAGGCCAGCCAACACCCGCCCCGCCTTCAGGGCCCGCGCAATCGCCGGGCCCGATGGGCATATGAACGTCATATGACCGAGCCGAAGCCCCGTCCTTCCGAGAACGAGCTGCCCCCCGTATTGGGCCGCGTGGCCTTTCTCGCCGTCGTGTCCGGCCTGACGCCGCTCATCCCCGTCCCCTTCCTGGACGACTACGCGCTCCGGCAGGCCCGGGAGAGCATGGTCCTCACCATCCTCTCCGAACACCGCCTTCCCAGGCCGGCCCGGGCGGTGGAGGTCCTCGCCGGCTCACACGTTGGCCGGACGGCGGGCGGCCGACTGATGAGCTACATGAAGGGCCTGGCGCTCTTCCCGGTGCGCAAGCTGTTCCGCAAGATCTTCTTCGTCTTGTGGGTGAAGGACTGCGTGGACGTGGCGTCATCGGCGCTGCACCACGGCTACCTGCTCAACCATGCCCTGTACCGTGGCGACCTGAGGCCCGAGGACATGGAGGGCCCGCTGCCCGGGAAGCTTCACGACGCCATCGTCGCCGCCTGCGCGGAGTTGGACCCGCGCCCCGTCAATCAGGCCCTGCGCCGCCTCTTCGCCGGCAGCCGCCTGCTCATGGCCGAGGCCACTCGCGCCTTCTTCAGCTCCGACGCCCTCGGCCCCCGTACGCCCGAGCCGGGCGAGAGCGCCGAGGTGAAGACCTTGACGGAGCGCCTCATCGCCGCGCTCTGGGAGGAGCGCGGTTACTTCGCCGCGCTGCAACAGCACTACGACACGCACCTGAAGGCGCGCCACGCCCCGTAAAGAGCCTGGCGCGTCACTGCGCGGTGTCGGCGGCGGCCAGCGGCTCGCGGATGCGCCGTGAGAAGTCCGGGCGCCCATCCGCCGCCTGCGCGCGCGCGTTGATGTGGTAGCGCTGGCGTACCTGCTCCAGCGGCGCGTCCCGGTCGATGAGCTCCAGCTCATACGCCAGGGCGTCCGAGAACGCCGGCAGCAAGGTGCGGTGGTCGTAGGGCACCCGACTCTGACTCACCTTCTCCAGGTGCCGCACCAGGTTGGTGGTGCAGTTGTTGGTGAGCGTGTCGTAGAACTCCGGCTTCTCGTGCAGCGCGTTCATCCGCGCCACCATGTCGAGGAAGAAGCTGGCGATGCGCTCCTTCGACGCATCCACCGGGTAGAGGTAGACGTCATCCTTGCGGTGGTTGGAGCGCAGCTGCACCAGGTCCCGCTCGTCCCCCACCACGTAGGTGAGCTCGAACTGGCGGAACAGGCCGCCCAGCGCGGAGAAGGTCTCCCCCTTCTCGCGGCGGACCTCCACGGAGAAGACGAGGTAGCGCCCATCCGCGAAGCCGAAGCTCACCATGGTGTGGGCCGCGCCCCAGACGCCGGAGAAGGGCTCCACGATGAACCACGCGCCCGTGAGCTCACGCGTGTCGTACGTGGCCGAGAACCACGACGCATCCCAATCCGACGTGGTGCGGTAGCGGAAGTCACGCACGTCATGCAACGTCACACGGGGGCCCTCCACCACCGCCCGGGCGGAGCGTGCCAGGTCCGGCGCCCAGTCCGCCTGCGTCGCGGGCCGTACCGTCTGGGTCCACCCCCAGATGGCCACACACCCGACGCCAATGACGGACAGGGCCGCCCCTTGTGAGTGACGCCGCCAGGCCACCACCGCGCCCACCGCGAGCAGCCCGGCCCCCAACGCCCGCAGTCCGTGCGCGCCCTCGGGGCCCGCCCCCGTCAACGCCAGGGCCAGCGCGGCCCAGGTGACGCCCAGCGCGAGGAGCAGCGCGGTGATGACGCGGAAGACACTTTGCATGGCCGGCGAGTATATGCGGGCTTCAGACGCCGACCGCACCCACGCCTTCCGTGTCTTGACCCCTTTTCCTGGATTGTGGCCAGAATACGCCCCGTTCCAGGAGAGATATCAATGGCGGATGAGCGAGAGGACACGACCGTCTACAAGGTCGTGGTGAACCACGAGGAGCAGTACTCCATCTGGCCGGCCGACCGCGAGAACGCGCTCGGCTGGAAGGATGCAGGCAAGCAGGGCCTCAAGGCCGAGTGCCTGGAGTACATCAAGGAGGTCTGGACGGACATGCGTCCGCTGAGCCTCCGCAAGAAGATGGAAGAGCTGAAGTCGTAGTCACGGCACCGTCCGTGCGCACGCCCCTCGCGACCCCTGGCAACGGCGCCAGGGTCCGGGGGGCGTGCTGCATGAACGGAACGACAGCGACGCCTAGAGGTCCGGCGGCGGCCGGACGCCCAGGTGGCACGCCCTCAGCGCCAGCTGCGTGCGGTTCTCCGCGCCCAGCTTCCGGTAGAGCTGCGTGACGTGGGACTTCACGGTGCGCTCGGCGATTTGCAGGTGCGCGGCAATCTTCAGGTTGTCCGCGCCGCCCGCGACATACGCCAGCACCTCGCGCTCGCGCTGCGTGAGCGCCAGCAGCACGCTCGCGGTGGGTGACGTCACCGGTGGATGTTCGAAGTCGTTCCTCAGGAGCTGCACCGGGAACAGCCGCTCGCCTCGGACCAGGGAGTTGATGGCGGACGCCACCGCCGTCGTGCCCAGCCCCGCGCGGAACAGGTAGCCGGAGGCACCCTCGTCGAAGCACTGCGAGATGATTTCCGGCGTGCTCACCGCGGAGAGCAACAGCATCCGCACCTCCAGCCGGCGCTTGCGCGCCTCCCGCAGGAGGTTGATGCCTTCCGTGACGGAGCAGCCCACGGCCGCCTCGCTGTCACCCTCCACGTCCATGACCGCGACCTGCGGCGGGTCCGTCCCCAGGCTGTCGAGGAACAGGCGCACATCCCTCGTCACCGAGGAGACCTGCACGCCTTCACCACGGAGCCCGTCGGCCAGGCCCTGCCAGGCTGCCCACGGTCCTTCCAGAATCGATACACGAATCGCTGCTTGATTGGTTGCCATGCGAAGGCCCCCCAGCCGTCATGGCGAAAACTGCATGAACAGACAACTGACCACAGCCGGCTCCGGTACGAGCAGGGCCAGTGGGTTGCATGACAGGGATGAACGAGCGCGTCCGCTGAGCCACTCCGGAGTCGGCCTACCGATGTACGACTCGACTCCTGACTGTTTTCGACTTTCAGCTACTCCTGACGTCCCTGCGGGCCGCACCTCCTTCGGCCCAGGTTCATGGTCCAACGCAGAAACCCTATCACCGGGAAAGCGCAGACGCGAACCAGCCCCAATGGGAGTGTCCAGTGTGCATGAATCAGAGCCCGTTACAGGGGTTTCATCCGTTGGTTCGTCATCGCTGTCCGGAGCCGGACACGCCCGGGCGTCCACAAGTCGATGAAAGCCCCCTCCCGCACGGCGCTGACTGTCAACCGTGACACATGCGTCTGGGCCTTGAAAATCCCGCAAGTCCAAGCAGAAAAGGGGGTGCGACATGGAGGCGTGGGAGGAAGGCAGACGTGTATGCTGCCGACCCCGCATGCGCTCCGCTCCGACTCCCCATCTCGACGTCGCCACCCCCGAACGTGTGGCGCTCACGCTCCCCATCGCGGGCATCGGCTACCGGTGCCTCGCGTGGCTGGTGGACGCGAGCCTGCTGTTCTTCTTCTGGCTGGTGGCCTACTTCGTCTTCACGTTGCTGGTGTCGGACGTGCTCGGCGTCTTCCAGGCGCTGTCGGGCGTGGGGCAGACGCTGCTGGTGGTGGGCGTCTTCGCCACGCAGTGGCTGTACTGGACGGTGAGCGAGGTCTTCTTCCACGGCCAGACGGTGGGCAAGCGCGTGCTGGGCATCCGGGTGGTGCGCACGGACGGCTCGCCCGTGGGAGTCTACGAGAGCGCGGTGCGCAACCTCTGCCGCGCGGTGGACTTCCTGCCCATGCTGTACGCCGCCGCCTGTGTCAGCATGCTGCTCACCCGCCAGCACCGGCGCCTGGGAGACCTGCTGGCCGGCACGCTGCTGGTGCGCGAGGAGCGCATCGACCTGGACAAGTACACCGCCGCTCCGTCCGCGTCCGTCCCCTTGCCACAGGGCACGGGTGCGCGGCCCCTGTCTCCGGAGGACGTGGAGCTGGTGCTGTCCTTCCTCTCGCGCGCGCCGGGGCTGGCGCCGGAGGTGCGACAGCGGCTGGGCGCGCGGCTGGTGGAGCGCGTGGGGCCTGACGACGCGGAAGCACGCGCGGCGGTGCTGGCATCCGCGGAGAGCACCGAGGCCTTCCTGCGCGCCCGCGTCCAGGGAGCGCGCTGAGATGGCCACGCCCCTGCCCGCCTACGTGGCCCAACGCCGCACGGACTGGGATGCGCTCCAGGCCCTGCTGGCGAAGCAGCGCTCCGGCACGCTGAAGCTGGGCGAGCTGCGCACACTGGACACGCTGTACCGCCGCGCGTCCGCCGACCTGGCGCACGCGCAGACCTTCTACGCCGGCACGGATGTCCACCGCTTCCTCAACCAGCTCTGTGGCCAGGCCTACGCGTCCATCTACCAGCCGCCGCGCGAGCGCTGGCCCGCGGTGCGGGACTTCTTCCGCCGCGAGTTCCCCGCCACCTTGCGCCGCGAGCGTGGCTTCGTGGGCGCCAGCGCCGTGCTGTTCATCCTGGGCATCCTGCTGGGCGCCCTGGTGGTGCTGTGGGAGCCTCGGGGCGCCGAGCTGCTGGTGCCCTCCGGCGTGCGCCACTACGTGGCGCAGGGCCGCATGTGGACGGATGACATCCTGTCGGTGGCGCCGCCCAACTCGGTGGCGTCCGGCATCGCCACCAACAACCTCACCGTCACCATTGTCACCTTCGCCCTGGGCCTCACCGGCGGCCTGGGCACGCTGTTCCTGCTGGTGAACAACGGGGTGCATATCGGCGCCATCAGCGCGCTGTGCGCCCGGGAGGGCATGCTGGGGGGATTGCTGGACTTCATCGCCGCGCACGGCCCGGTGGAGCTGTCCATCCTGGTCATCGCCGGCGGGGCAGGACTGATGGTGGGCCAGGCGCTCATCGACCCGGGGGAGCTGCCCCGGGGACAGGCGCTGGCGGTGCGCGGGCGGGAAGCGGTGAAGCTGGTGCTGGGCTGCGCGCCCTTCCTCGCCCTCATCGGCGTGGTGGAGGGCTACGTCTCCCCAGGGGACATGTTCCCCACCTGGCTGAAGGCGGGGTTGGGCCTGGTCCTGGGGGCGCTCTTCTGGGCCTACCTGCTGCGCGCGGGCAGGACGGAGGCGGAGGCCACGGGCGCTCCGGCCGACAGCGCCTCCTGACGCTTGCGCTGGCGGTGACGGAGGATGCGCTCATAGGCCGCGTTCAGCTCGCGCATCTTCTCCGCGGAGCCGCCGCGGTCCGGGTGCTGCTCCATGGCCAGCGCGTGGTAGCGCGCGCGGACGGTGTCGGCCGAGTCCAGCGGCGAGACACCCAGCAGCCGGTAGGGGTCCTGCTCTTCCAGCGCGGACAGCCACCGGTCCAGCCGGTCCTTGACCTCGATGAACTGCTCGTCCTGGGCGCCGGTGTCCTTCACCGGGTGCGTGCGCACCTTCGCGTCCGCCCGGAAGACGTCGGAGTACACGCTGGACACCCAGCGGTGGCACCCGGAACACCGGAAGTAGCGAACCCGGGTCCCCGGTTGCTGGGTCATCCGGATGCCGCAGTGGGTGCACTCCACATCGACGTTTTCCAGTGTCTGCCAGTTCGCTGCCGCCGCGTTCATCGAACCTTGCTCCCGTTTGCAACACGCCTGTAGCGCGGGGAAGGTCCCACGATGGGAGATCGCGTCAAGAAAATCTCTCCGCCCCGGGTTAGAAGGGCCTCCATGCGTCCCCTGCTTCTCGCTGGCCTGCTCCTTGCCACCGCCCCCCGAGCCCAAGCCTCGCCCCCTCCGGGTC
>NZ_VHLC01000045.1:0-68619 GCF_006547355.1 Myxococcus sp. AB036A
GGGGGTGGGGTGACATCAGGGACTTCGGGCGGTGGGCGATGGAGCAGGACGACGCTCAGCACCATGCACAGCAGACCTATGAGCACGATGCTCCATGCGCGCGCTGGTCCGTGCAGCATCCGTCTGTCTTCCACGCCGCGTTCCTCAGAAGGTTCCCTGCTTCAACACGTCCTGCTTGGAGATTGTGCCCAGCAGGCGCCGCTCTCCGTCCACGACGGGGAGCCGCTCCAGGGAGGTCTCCGTGAAGCGGGCGGCGACCTCGCTCAGGGACAGGCCCGGGGTAATCGGGCGCACGCGCACGTCCATCAGGTCCGCGGCGATGGTGGCGTGCAGTTGCGAGTGGTCCGGCAGATGCCCCTTCAGCTGGTCGAGCACCAGCGCGCCCCGGTACCGGCCCGCCTCATCGGTGACGTAGAGGTCCTGGCCCAGGGGCTGCTCCAGCAGGAACGCGAGCACCTCCTGAAGCGGCGCCGACGGAGGTACGCGCTGGTGCACGGGCTTGAGCAGCGCGCGGGCGCCTTCCTGGCGCAGCCAGTGCGGTACGGTGGCGGGGACGCGCACGTTGCGGCGGTTGAGCACGGACGTGTACAGCGACTCTGGCTCCAGGCGCTGGCTGACGACCGCGGACACCACCGCGCTGAGCATCAGCGGCAGCACCAGCGGGTAGTCGCCGGTAAGCTCGAAGATGAGGAGCACCGCGGACACCGACGCGTGCGTGGTGCCCGCCAGCACCGCGCCCATGCCCAGCAGCGCGTAGGCGCCGCTGGGCGCGCCGCCGGGCAGCACCCATTCGGCGAGCATGCCAAAGGCGCCGCCCAGCAGCCCGCCGTAGAAGAGGGATGGGGTGAAGAGTCCGCCGGGTACGCCGGCGCCGGCGCAGGTGGCGGTGAGGGCCAGCTTCGCCAGCGGAAGCAGCAGCAGGTGGGCCAGGGAGAGCTCGCCGAGCAGCGCCCCGTTCACCGCGTCATAGCCGTTGCCCAGAAGCTGCGGCAGCCACACTGCCGTCACGCCCACCACCGTCATGGACATCAGGGGTAGGAAGGGCGCCAGCCACGCGGCGGCCCGGTCCAGCAGGTCCGACATGACGTTGATGCCGCGCACGTAGAAGGCGGACGCGACGCCCAGCACCACGCCCAGCAGCATGGCCAGCACCAGCTCGCGCGGGTGCAGCAGCGTGTAGTGGGGAATCACGAAGCTGGGGTGGTCCGCGATGAGGCCGCGTGACACGAGCGTCGCCACCACGCACGAGACGACGATGGGGCCGAACAGCTCCAGCGCGAAGCTGCCCAGCAGCACCTCCAGGCCGAAGAGGGCCGCGCCAATGGGGACGTTGTACGCGGAGGCCATGCCCGCGGACGCGCCGCAGGCCACCAGCAGGCGGGCCTGGCCGGGGCCCAGCCGCAGCCAGCGGGCCAGTGACGAGCCACTGGCCGCGCCGGTGGACAGCAGCGCGCCCTCGCGGCCCAGTGGCGCGCCCATCGCCACGGCGAGGATGGAGACCAGCCCCCGCAGCAGCGCGCGCGGCAGCGACAGGCGGCCGGACTTCACCCAGATGGATTCGATGATGCCCGCGGTGCCGTGGCCCCGCATGGGCCGGCCGACGATGAGCGTCAGCAGCGTCACCAGCGCGCCGCCGAGAATCGGGATGAGCACCCGGCGCCACGTGGGGGCCGCCGCGACGCCGGCCAGGAAGTCCTCGCCCGTGCTGCGCCAGAAGAGTTGCTGGGTGAAGCGCAGCACCTTGAGCAGCGCCACCGCGCCCAACCCCGCGATGAGCCCCACCGTGACGACGAGCAGCCAGAAGCGCTGCTCCTGGCCGGTGAGGCTCCCCATCAGCGCCCGGACGGATCCGCCCCGCCCGTGGGCACTGTCCATGCCGGGAGGGCTGTTGGCTGCGTGTCGGGCACCCACGCGGATCCAAGTTAGGCGCTGCTTTCGGGCGGGAAGGGCCGGGGGCCCCGGGCTGGCCGCCACCCGGCCGTGGGATGGGGCCCCGCGCCGCCTCGCGCCGACCTGGGAACGGCTTGCGTCCGGGGCCTCATGCCCGATGGGGAGGGGCGGGCAGGCAGTTCCTTGTTGGCGCCGCGCTTGCCCTCCTGAAACTGAAACAGGTGGCAGGTGTCCGCTCGAGGGCTGCTGCCGGGGGTGGGGCGTCCGTGTACCGGGCCGTTGGTGCGCCGCGTCCCGCGTGGAGCACCCAGGCCATGTGCATCGTAGGGGCTGGCGGGCCGCCGCGGCCTCGCATGTGTCGGCCGCGGCCCTCCACATCGCCGGAGCCCACCCTGGATGTCAGGGTGGGCCCTGCGCTCACCGCGTCAGTTGCTGACGACGATGTTGAAGCTCTGCACGGCGAAGTTGCCCACGCCGTCGTTCATCCACAGGTCGATGGTGTGCGCGCCGTTCACCATCTCCCGCGTGTCGAACTGCGCCGTCCACGTCCCGTCCGACTGCTGGGTGCCCACGCGGATGCCGGACATGTCGCGGCTGAAGCCCACGTTCGTCACCGGGCCGAAGTTGTCGGTGACGCGTGCGCGCACGGTGATGGCGCCGCTGACGGTGCTGCCCGCGGTGGGGCTGAGCAGCGTGGCCGTGGGGGCCTGCACGTCGTAGTTCACCCGGCGCACGAGGTTGGCCGTCATGCCCGTCTCGCTGATGACGGAGATGCCCAGCGTGTTGACGCCCGGGGCCAGCGTCACCGACGTCTGAATCTGGCCGCCGCCGCGAGGCAGGTGGAAGGGCGCCCCTCCGTTGACGCGCACCGTGGTGGCGGAGACCGTCTGCACGTTGATGGCGTACTGGAAGGCGCCGTTGGGCAGCGGGCCTTGGATTTGGCCATCCGCGAAGTGGGTGCTCACCACGGGCGTGCCCGCGTCCACCCACAGGTACAGCAGCTTCTCGGTGACGTTGCCGGCGCTGTCGGTGGCGCGCACCAGGATGACCTGGCTGCCGTAGCTGACGTTCACCGGGTGCTCCACGGTGCCGTTGCCGAACTCCAGGAGCGAGCTGTTCACCCACTGCGTCTCCACGCGCACGGGCGTCTGGTCCTGCACGGACGAGCGCACCGTCACCACCGGCGTGTTCACCGCGGCGTTCTCCGCGGGCGACAGGATGGTGAGGATGGGGGCCACCCGGTCCACCGTGAGGTTGACCTGCTTGGTGGTGACGCCGCCGAAGCTGTCTCGCGCGGTCATCTGGATGATGTTGGGACCTTCTTCCAGGGTGATGGAGGTGTGGATGAGGCCGCCGTTGCCCGGCGTGAGGACGATGGGCGCGCCGCCGTTGATGATGAACGCGGCGTAGGTGATGACGGCGCCCGGCGCGCGCGGCGTGGCGTAGCCCCAGATGTCCAGGGCCGTCTCCCGCGTGAAGGCCGGCGGGTTGCCGATGGTGACCATGGGCGTCAGGTGCGGGAACGGGTCGATGATGAGGGTGCTCGACGCCGTGCTGCCCAGCAGGTTGGCCAGCGGGGCCTGCCGCTCCACGCCGGAGTACACCGCGCGGTAGTCCTGCGGGCCGGTGATGGTCCAACTGTCCACCGCGGGCACCCAGTTGAAGGCGTAGATGCCGTCGCCATCCGCGTCCACGTCCGCGCCCACGGGCACGCCCGCGACGTAGAAGGTGACGACGCCATGGGCCGGGCCCGGGACGATGGCGCCCCCGTTCGTCACGCGCGCCGACAGCAGGGTGCCGTTGCCAACGGTGACGCGCGCGTTGGCCGCGGGCGTCACGATGGTGGTGACGGTGGGCAGGCCCGTCACGGGCGGCAGGGGCGGGGTGTATGCCGCCACGCGCGCGGAGCCGGTGACGCCGGGCGCGCCGCCGGACGAAGCGATGAGCGTCACCGCGGAGGTGAGCGCGGGCAGCAGCCGGGGCGGCGCATGGACGGTGACGGTGACGGTGCCTTCGCCGCCCGCGGGCAGGAAGAGGGTGACGGGGCTCACGGACGCGGTCCACCCGGGCAGGCCGCCCTGGGTGCTCAGCGTGTACGTGTCCGCCTGATAGCCGTGGTTCTTCACGGTGAAGGTGAAGGTGGCCTGCTGCGGCGACGGGTTGTCCACCAGGAGCTCCTGCCGCTCCGCGCCGACGACGGAGACGCGCACGCTGAAGTCACCGAAGCAGGACAGGCCCAGGGCCGCGAAGGTGGTGGGGATGTCGAACGTGGCCGAACCGGTGCGCCAGCTGCCGTCGGCGGACTGCCGCGTCTTCATCCACTCAATCGCGTTGCGCAGGCGCGGGTCGGTGGCGGGCTCACGGCCCGCGAGGCACAGCGCGTAGATGGCGCTGCCGGTGGCGAAGTCGTTGGCGGCCTCGTTGGGCAGGTTGCCCCAGCCCGCGTTGCCGGGGGACGTGCGGGTGATGAGCCGCTCGGCCAGGGTGTTGATGGCGCCGGTGTTGACGTCGTTGAGGCCGGGGCCCGCGGCCTTGAGGCCCAGCACCGTCCAGGCCACCTGGAAGGTGTAGGGCATGCCGTTGCCGGGCGCGCTGGTGTCGTTGTTGTTGAGGTTGGCGCGCAGGTACGCGGCGGCGCGGTCCAGCGCGGCCTGGTACGTGGCGGCGCGCGCGGGGTCCACGCGCTGCTTCGCCTGGGCCAGGCCCGTCATGATGCGCGCGGTGGTGGACACGCTGCCGTGGTCCACGGGGAAGTGCGCGTGGTCGCTCGGCCACCGGCCGCTGGGCTCCTGCGTGGTCAGCGCCCAGTTGGCCGCGTTCACCAGCGCGTTGCTGTACTGGGTGGAGACGTTCTCGTCGTAGCCCGCGAGCCCGAAGACGGAGAACGACGTCTTCTCGTAGCGGAACGCGGTGCCCTCGTGAATCCACGAGCCGTTGGCGAGCTGGTCATTGCGGATGCGCTGGGCCAGCAGCTCCAGGTTGGCCAGGTTGGTGCGCCCGTTGCCGACGACGGCGTTCATGTCGTAGCCGTTGGCGCGCGCGCTCGACAGGCCGTACACCACCGCGCCCTGACGGTGGCAGGCCACGCAGTTGTTCTCCTGCGTCCAGTGCACCACGTCCGCGCTGAGGAAGTTGATGGCCCGCTGTGTGGACTGGGTGTTCGTCTGCGTCTGCGCGGCTGAGGGAAGGGCGACGACGAGCGGGACGAGCACCACCAGCCGCAGCAAGAGCGCGGGGAGGTGACGCCAGGAGGGACGCCGGGGGACGTGAGCCATCTGAGGTCTCCGAAGAGAGGCGGGTGCCGGGATTGGCACCCCGCGCGACCTCCGGGAGGAGCGCTCCAGACGCACGACGGCAGCGCTGGGCGAGCGCTCTCTCCGCGCTTCACCCAGAGTGACTGTCGCGGCTTTGAGAGCATCCCCCCGGACTGCGCGATTGAGGGAATACTCCTGTGTTGTTGGAACTGTCCAGTCTTCCGGGTTTCGAATGAGTCACAAGATGTACGGGGTAGGCTTGACCCACTGGGTCAGCCGTTTCCGACGATGTCGAAGGGCTGTCCGAGCCCTCGCGCCAGAGCGGAATCGTAGAGGGCGCGAGCGAGGGCCACGTCCTGGAGTGCGAGGCCGGTGGAGTCGAAAACGGTGATTTCGGTCGCGTGGGTGCGGCCGGGCTTCTTGCCGGAGACGACTTCACCCAGGGTTCCAGCGATTTGCTCGGCGCGGAGGCGGCCGTCATGCAGCGGCACGTTGACCTCGCCGGAGTGGAGGGCCTGCTCGGTGTCGTCGATGAAGACGCGGCCTTCGGTGAGCAGGCGCGCATCCAGCTCCTGCTTGCCGGGGGCGTCCGCGCCCATGGCGTTGATGTGGGCGCCGGGCTGGAACCACTCGCGCTTCACCACGGGGACGCGGGCGGGGGTGGCGGTGCAGACGATGTCGGCGCCGCAGGCTTCCTGGGTGCTGACGATGCGGCCGCCCTTCTCGGCCTGGAGCGCCTTGGCGGCGGCCTCGGAGGTGTCGGCGAGCAGCAGCTCCAGGCTGTCGCCGAAGACGGCGCGGTGCGAATCGATGAGCACGCGGGCCTGCACGCCGCAGCCGACGAGGCCCAGGGTGCGCGGCTGCTTCTTCGCGAGGAACTTGGAGGCCACGCCGCCCGCGGCGCCGGTGCGCCAGGCGGTGAGCAGGGTGCCGTCGAGGATGGCCAGCGGGGAGGCGGTGTCCGGGTCGCTGAGGATGTAGAGGGCGCGGACGGTGGGCAGGCCGTGCTTCTCCGGGTTGCGCGGATGGGCGTTGACCCATTTCACGCCAGCGGCGCCGTCGAGGAACGCGGGCATGGCGCGGAAGTCGCCGTCGTAGGAAGGCAGGGACAGGTACACCTTGGGCGGCATCAGCGACTCGCCGAGGCCGTGGGCACGGAAGGCCCGCTCGACGGCGGTGAGGCCGAGCTCGACGGTGTAGAGACTTCGGAGGTCCTTCGCGCTGAGGATGAGGGTGGGCATGGCGGCGCTATATAGCGATGGAGGCGTCGTGGCTGACATTGGAAGGAGTCAGGGAATGGACCTGTCCACTTCACCGCTGTTCGAAAGGCTCGCGGGTGCGCGTCATGTGCTCATCGCGGGGGCGGGCGGTGGTTTCGACGTGTTCAGTGGGTTGCCGCTGTTCTTCCGCCTGCGCGAGCTGGGCAAGACGGTGTCCCTGGCCAATTTGAGCTTCACTCGGCTGGAATCGGTCGAGGGAACCTGGCTGGCGCCAGGCCTCATGAAGGTTGAGGCGCATACGAAGGGACCGGCGCACTACTTCCCGGAGGGGCTCCTGGCGCGTTGGTTCCATGGCCGGGGTGAGCACGTTCCGGTGTACTGCTTCGAGCGAACGGGTGTGGCCCCTTTGCGCGCGGCGTATGCGCTGCTGTGGGAACGGCTTGGATTTGATGCGGTGGTGCTGGTGGACGGAGGCACCGACATCCTCATGCGCGGGGATGAGGTGGGGTTGGGCACGCCCGAGGAGGACATCAGCAGTCTGGCCGCCGTCGACGCATTGCCACTGTATGACAAGCTTGTGGTGTGCCTGGGCTTCGGGGTCGACCGGCACCATGGCGTCTGCCACGCGCACTTCCTGGAGTCCGTGGCCGCGCTTAGCCAACAAGGTGCCTACCTGGGCGTCACCGCGTTGTTGGAGCCCATGCCCGAAGTCGCGCTGTACCGCGACGCAGTGACATACGTGTGCGAGCGCATGCCTCGCGCGCCCAGCATCGTGTCGTTGTCCGTGGTGAGCGCCGTGGAAGGGGCGTACGGCGACGTCCACCGCACGGTCCGCACCGAGGGCAGTCAGCTGTGGATCAACCCACTGATGAGCATGTACTGGGCCTTTGGCCTGGCGGCGGTTGCACGGCGATGCCTCTATCTTGAAGCACTCCGCGACACGCAGACGGCGTGGGAGGTGGCGGACCGCATCGAGACCTTCCGCAACCAGTGCCAGACCATCAGGCCGTGGAAGGACATTCCCGTGTGAGCACGGCCTACGCGGGCTGTGCGTCCACCCACTCCGCCAGGATGTCCGCGTGGCAGGGGCCGGGCTTGCACCAGCAGCCCAGGCGTTTGCCACGCAACATCAGCACGGCGGCGCGGTGGTCCGCGTCATGCCGGGTGCGCAGCGCCAGGTACCAGCGGAACGCGTCGAAGGCGTCCTCGTCCGGCCCCATGCGGCGCAGGGCTTCCTGGCGGATGCGCTCCTGCTCCGCCTCCGGAAGCGTCCCCAGCCACGGTGCGAAGTAGGTGCGCAGCATGGCGCCTGGAGTGCGCACGCCTCCGGGCTTGAAGGGGTTGCCGAAGCGGCCGGGCACCGGGTTGAGCGGGCTCGGCTTCGCATAGGCGCGGAAGGCCCGGCCCACGTACACGTCGCAGCCGTCGTGGACATGGACCGCCGTGGTGCGCGTCACGGTCATCGGCGTGGCCTCGCGGACGCTACTTCTTGCGCTTCTTGCCCGCGGCGGGCGCGACGACGGGCTCCGGGGGCTTCTCCGCGGCGGCCTTCAGCGTGTCGCGCTCCTCCTGCACCTTCGCCAGCTGCCCTTCCAACTCGCTGACGCGCTCCTTCAGCGTCGCGTTCTCCCCGCGCAGCGTGTCCGCGTCCTTGCGCAGCGTGTTCGCCTCCACGCGCGCCCGCGTCAGCTCGCGCGACGACGTGCAACCCACGGCGAGGGGAACCACCGCCAGCGACACCACCGTCATCCATGCCTTCATGTGATTCAGCTCCTGGACGCCCGGGCCCAGGGCCTTGAGCCCAGTCGGCCCGGCGTCGTGGCGCGGAGCGTAGGCATGGAGTCCGCGTCACAGGAAGCCGCGTCAATTGGTTGTATCTCCAACGACACTGTCGCGGACCTCGTGAATCCAGACGTGCTCCAGGCCCCAGGTGAAGAGCAGCCGATGCTTGGAGAGGAGGGTGAAGCCCGGCGCCTCCACTGGCCGCGTCACGGTGAGGATGCGCGTGCCGGGGCGGCAGGTGCGGAAGCGCTCCACCAGCCGGGCCCGCGTCCGCGGCGTCAGCGCCGTCCAGTTGGTGAAGACGTGCGTGGCATCCTGGAGGTCCGCGCGGGTCGCGTCGCCCACGATGAGCTGCGCGCCCGCCTTCTCCACGGGCTCTCGGGCCAGGTCCACGTGGTGCTGCATCAATTCAATGCCTCGGGCCTCAGCGCCCAGCCAGCGCGCGGCCAGCAGCGTGCGGCCCCGTCCCGCGCCCAGGTCCACCAGCCGCGAGCCAGGGCCCAGCCCGGCCTTCCAGAAGAGCCACACCCCCGTGTGCACCGGCATCTCGCCGTACATCAGCTCCTTGAAAATCTGCCCGCTCGCCTGGAGGACCCGCGTCGTTTCGAACGAGCGCTTCAAGCGGTAGGGCGAGACGCGCACCTCGCGGAGCCACAGGCCCAGGTAGGGCGGGAGCAGCCGGGGCCGGCGCAGCAGCACCAGGACGTCGAAGAGCCGGGTGAACAGCTCGATGAACACGATGCTGATGCGCAGAACGACCAGCGCCGGCAGGGACATGCCGTAGTCGTCTTCCTGCTCGGGCGGGCTGGAGGAGGGCTCCGTCATGTCCGTGGAGTCCGTGAGGATAGCACCCAGAGGAACAGCGCCTGTTGCTTCGCGTCAGTGGATGCGCAGCAGCGCCGGGGGCACCGCTCCCGCCACGCGGTTCCATGAGAACATGGGGGGCAGATATTGCACGTTCAGCGGGGGAGGTGGGAGGACCTGGCTGGCAGGTCGAACTCGCCTGACGTGCGAGCGTGCCTCCAAATCCACTCAGGCATTGGCCCAGGTCACCACCGCGCGCTCCAGCTGGTTCGCGGCGAGGTCCTCGGGGTGAATCAGCACGTAGGCCTGGTTCGTGCCCCAGTGGAATCCCGAGGCATTGTCGAAGTCGATGCGCAAGAGTTGCGCGTACGCACGAAGGGGACTGTCACGCCCGGGAGGCGGTACGAAGGAGTAGGGCTCGTCGAGCCCCGCGCTTCGGTGGCCGGACAGTCGGTGGAGGCCAGGGCGCTGCTCATCCTCCAGGTAGCCTGAAGGTGTCCACGCGTTCCATGCATCGTGGAGTTGCGTGACCCCAGCAGGTAGCGGCGCTTCCCACTCAGCACCTCCAGGGAGTGACCAGCCGGGGATGAACAGCATCCGCGTTTCCCAGCGGCCGACGCATCGCGGCTGCGAGATAGAACGGGCGCGCGCTTCGGTGGGCTCCGGATACCAGCGCACACGGAGCGAGTTGGCGGTGCAGTCCGGTGCACGAAGATTGCGGTCGAGGGCGAAGAGGCCTCGACGCGGCAATGTGGCAGGTGCATCACTCAGTTGAGCGAAGTTGAGCTGCCCGAGGAAGTGGAAGCCATCCCACGTCAGGTCCACCTCTTCGACATAGGGGATGCCGCCGAACTTGCTGTCGAGCGTGGAGAGCACGGGCTGCGCGGCCCTGTGGCCCATCACCCTGTGGAGGATGGAGGGCCGGAGGGGCGAGCGAGAGACGCGCTCCGAGCGGATGTACAGACACGGGGAAGGTGCCGTTTCGAGGAACCGCTCGATGTCGGACTCGAGTCCCGGTGCGTGGGAACGGAGCATCCGCCGGAGGTCCTCGGGGAGTTCGAGTGGAGGTTTCATGACGGCGCGAATCCAAATGCGGCTTGCTTCGTTGCTTGGCGACAATGACCAGGGCTCGGCGCAACGAAGTCCAGGCTATACCGGTGTGAATTCCACGCCCGTGACGTTGGCACTCTCCAACGCGGACTTGATGTCATCGGAGACAATGAGGGCGAGCCTCCAGCCCCAGGTGCGGAACACCTTCGCATCGCCGACCATCGAGGGGGCGATACGGAGACCGATGACCGAACGGTACTGGCCCACGCGCTCCGGCTGACCGTGCTCGGGCTTCCAGTAGCGAACCTCCTCGGAGGCCGCGTCGTCGATACACCGGATGAGCTTCGTGGCGACCAGGATGAGGTACTGAGCTGCATGGCCCTGGATGTCCACGGGGATGAGCTGCACATCATCGGGGGCCAGTTCCGCGAAGAGTGACGCCACGCGGACGTGGATGATGGGCATCACGCCCACCCCCACTGTGCAGAAGTCCAACTGCCTTCCGGGTGTGTCGATGGGAATGCTCAGGCGCTCTTTGGCTTGAATGGGATGCCCGGCGGTGTACATCCAAAGGTCGTCCACTTCGTGACCCAGCGCGTCCACCGGGTCACCGAGGTCCCAGTTCCCGGCTTGCATGTCCTCCGTCAGCCTGAAGTAGCGCTTCGTCATGATGGCCTTCTCTCACATGGCGCGGGTCAGGAGCTTGTGGAGCATCGTTCCGGGTGTGGAGACCTCTTCGGCCAACTCCCTGAGCGCGGTCGTCAGTGCTTGGCGGCACGACGCCAGGGTGCGGCAGCCTTCCGTGGCGTTGATGAGCCTGTCATGAACTGCTTGGTGATAGGCCCGGGGATGCGGCCCCTTGTGCCCCTGGACCTGGACGATGTTTTCGGGGTCTTTCAGCTCCATCCCCGCACGCTTGAAGATTCTCCTGAACTCCGGAGTCCAGGGCCCGCCACGCAGCGTGGAAACCTCGTTCTTGTTCGTGGCGAGATGATGCTACTGCGCACGAGGGCCCGTGGCCTCTCGTGCCGCCATGGCCACGGCATGGGGCGCCAGCGCGATGGCGAAGCCGTCGGCCGTCATCATGTAGCTCTGCGCCAACTTCCTCGCGAGGAATGACGAGGAAGATGTCGTGGCCCGAATCCAATCTGACGGAACGGGTTGTCGCGCAGCCTGACGCCAGAAGCAGGACCAGCAGCACGACCCAGCCGCGCATCATGAACGTCCCCCCAGGGATGAGTGCCCGCCGCGTCACCCCCGTGTGACGCGGTTGGCTACTCAGGCTTCTTCGCGCCCGTCCGCTGCCAGAACTCGCGCAGCAGAATCGTGGCGAAGCGGGAGTCATTCAGGATGTACCGCCGCCACAGGCGCTTGGGTTCGTTCACCAGGCGGTACAGCCATTCGAAGCCCGCGCGCGAAATCCACACGGGCGCGCGCTTCGCCGTCCCGGCGATGAAGTCCAACCCCGCGCCAATGCCAATGGCCACCGTGGGGCCCAGCTTGGAGGCCACCTGCGAAATCCACACCTCCTGCTTCGGGCTGCCCAGCGCCACCAGGAGCAGGTGCGGGTCCTTCTCGCGAATCTTCGCGACCATCGGGTCGTTCTGCGCGTCGCCGCCGTCCACGCGCACCATGGGCGAATCCCAGCCCACCACCTCCACGCCGTACTGCTCGCTGACGATGCGGCCTACCTTCTCCGCCACGCCGGGGCCCGCGCCCAGCAGGAACACGCGCCACTTGCGCTCCGCCCCCAGCTTCATCAGCGGGAGGATGAGGTCCGAACCGGCGATGCGCTCGGGCAGCGGCACGTCCATGGCGCGCGAGGCCCAGACGATGGGCATCCCGTCCACCACCGAAATCGTGGCGCGCGCGTACGCCTCGCGGAACTGCGCGTGGTCCTCGGCCAGCACCACGTGGTCCACGTTGGCGGTGAACACGTAGCCGCCCTGACGCGAGTCCACCAGCCGGCCAATCTCCGTCACCGCCTCCTCGAAGGTGAGCTGGTCGATGGCGAGCTGGCCGATGTTCAGGCGCGCTCGGCCAGTGGTGAACGGAATCTGCGGGGGTACGGGCGTCGCGGCGGAGCTCATGGCTTCTTCACCGTCAGGTCGAGCACGGTCATGGAATAGGGCGGCAGCCGCTGGGTCAGGGAACCCGCGGCCTTCGCACCGGGAGTCTGCTCGGTGAACCCCCCAGGTGCGCCCGAGTAGCCCAGCACGCGCACGCTGTCGAGTGTCCCGCAGCCCTTGAGTTGAATCTGCGCCTGGGCGGCCTGGTCCGGGTCGAAGTTGAGGACCACCGCCACCATCTTCCCGCCCGCCTC
The DNA here is from genome assembly GCF_006547355.1 of Myxococcus sp. AB036A. Lineage (NCBI taxonomy): Bacteria > Pseudomonadati > Myxococcota > Myxococcia > Myxococcales > Myxococcaceae > Myxococcus > Myxococcus sp. AB036A. The sequence goes on from NZ_VHLC01000045.1 coordinate 12,324, forward strand.
GTCGCGCGAGGCGAACACGCTGGTGCCCTCGGCGGCCTTCGCGGGCACCCACCAGTCCTGGAAGCGGCTCCCCTTGCCGTCGAAGTTCCGGAACGCGCGGAACGCCCAGAACACCGGCGAGCCCTCGGTGGGGTACTGCCAGAAGTAGGCGGAGTAGATGTTCTCCTGCGCGAAGCGGCCCAACGCCTCGGCCTGGGCCAGGCCGCCGCTCATGTGCCGGAAGGCGCCGAAGTTGTACTCGCCAATGGAGATGCGCAGGCCCGGGGAGTGGTCGGCGATCCACTCCTTCATGCGCGGGATGAGGCGCACGGGCTCGCCAATCCAGGACTCGTCCTTGTACGTGGGGTCCCACAGCCCGCGCGTGGAGCGGATGCGGCGCGCGTTGGTGGCCGGGTCCGTGTTGCCCTCCAGGCCGACACCGACGTTCGTCTGTGGATAGAAGTGCAGGTCCACGATGTCGAGCAGCCGCACGCCCGTCTTCTTCTCGTGCTCGCGCAGTTGCCGCAGGTACCAGGGCAGCAGCGGCATGTTGCCGTGCGCGCGCCGGTCGGAGTGCGGCATCTTCCCCGGCGCGAAGTCCGCCGCGGACCACAGGTAGTTCGTCCAACCCCACTCGGCCGGGCCCGCGATGAGGCCCTCCGGGTCTTCCTTCCGCACCACCGTGCCGTAGGCAATCGTGCGCTCCAGCAGCCCGTCATACGACAGCGGCTCCGGGTGCACGTCGCGGTGCGTGGAGTTCCAGAGCATGGGCTCGTTGTCCAGGATGTACATCTGGACGCTGCGCTGGCCCCGCTCCTGGTCCTTCTTCCGGATGGCGCGGATCCACTCGGCGATGAACTCCGGTGGGGCCTCGGTGCTGGTGAGCGTCGGCGCGCCGGGCTTCAGCGGCGTGCCATCCCGGGCGAGCCCGTTGCCCGAGCCGTTGTCCTCCTGCTGCTGCGGGCCGAAGCGCGACACGGGGAAGCCCACCGACTTCGCGTCCTTGGCCACCCAGCCCAGGATGGGCACCGTCAGCGCGGACGTCATGCCGTGCTTGCGGTTGGACTCCAGGAAGTCGTCGTAGCTCAGGCCGATGTCGACGTTCTGGTAGAACCAGTCGTTCGCGGTGTTCCACGCGCCGCCCAGCTTCCAGTTGTAGCGGGACGTGGGGTTGCCGCCCCAGCGGCGCGTGGTGGCGCCCACCTCGTACTGGTGCTTGTCGCGCTTCTCCGTCAACCCATCGAAGGCGATGCCGTAGATGAGCGGGCTGATGCGGTGGCTCGGCGCGGTGCAGTCGATGGTCATCGGCGCCTCGCGGCCACTGCCCTGGCCCGTGCGTCCGCCCCCCGCGGCCAGCGCGGCGGCCAGTTCGGGCGGCAGCGGCACCAGCGCCACCTTGTCGAACAGCACCCATTCACGGCCCACGCTCTTGGACGCGCGCAGCACCACACGGTCGAACGGCTGGCCGCGCGGGTTGAGCTGCTCCATGGGGATGACAATCTCCGACCACTCACCGTCCTTGCGGACCTGGAGCTCGGGGATGATGGGGACGCGTGGGAAGCTGGCGGCGCCCGGAGCGTCCAGGCGGACCTCCAGGAACTCGCCGAAGGACTCTGGCGCGCTGAACCGGAACGACAGCGCGCCGAAGGTGCCCTCCAGCTTGGGCCGGTAGAGAATCCACCCGGCGTAGTTGAACAGGCGCATGCGCGCCGGCGCGCCCTTTGGGAGGTTGCGCTGCGCCCAGCCGAGGTCCTTCCAATCGGGGGACAGGCCTCCGTCGTACAGCATCACCGGCGCGGTCTGTTCGGTGCCGGTGCCTGGCGTCGTGGCCGCGGCGCCGCTCGCATCCGCCGCGTTGCTCGTACCCGGCGCTTCCGCGCCGACGGCCCGCGCCACCGTCACGGTGCCACCGGCCAGCAGCGCACCCGCCAGTACAGCGGCGCCAACCTTCGTCCGCGAACGCATCACTCCGTCCTCCCTGGGGCCGCCGCCGTCACCGCGGCACAGCGCGCCTTCGTCCGCGAACGCATCACTTCATCCTCCATGGGCGGCGCCCGCCCCGCCGCGCTAGAGCGCGACTTCGTCCGTGTCCTTGCGCGGGAAGATGCGGGCGGGAATCCCCACGGCCACGCTGTCCGGCGGCACGTCCTGGAGCACCACCGCGTTGGCGCCGATGCGCGAGCGCGCGCCGATGCGCACCGGTCCCAGGATGCGGGCCCCCGCGCCAATCCAGACGTCATCCTCGATGACGGGATAGCCGTTGTCCTTCGCGGTGCCCACGGTGTTGTTCCCGTAGAAGCGCACGCGGTCGCCAATGCGCGCGTCGCCGCCGATGACGACGCCCAGGCTGTGCACGAAGTACACGCCCTTGCCGAGCGTGACGTCCTTGCCAATCTCAATCCCCATCACCGCCGTCTGCGCCACGCGCAGCACGTGGTTGACCAGGGGGATGCGGTAGGCCAGCGCGGCCTCGCGGGCGCGGTTGAGCGCGGTGATGCGGTACGAATCACTGGTCAGCACCACCTTGGCGATGGACTTCGCGTCCGAGTTGCCATTGGCGGCCTTCGCCAGCTCCAGCGCATCCGTGACGAGCGAGCCAATCATCGATTCCCTGGCCTTCAGCATGGTGTGTGACTACTCCCCCCGGCCCTGCAGGTAGCGGGCGACCTCGCGGGCAATGCCCGTCCAGCCGCCGGCCTCACCGCGCGCGCCGCGCAGATACTCCATCCCGTACACCACGGAGGTGCCGGCGAAGGCGGCCTTCTCCAGACCCAGCTTGTCCGCGGCGTTGGCGGCGTGCATCACCGCGCGCGTCAGAACGCGTGACGCGTCCGGCGCCACCAGGGTGGCGGCCAGCAGCGGGCGGGTCAGGGGGTTGGTCTGGAAGAGCAGCCGCCACGGATTGACGTCACGCACGTCCGGGTGCTTCCGGGCCACCTGCGTGTCGAACATGCCGTAGCGGTGCGCGCGCTTCAGCCAACGCTCGAAGGACACGTGGTCACTGCCGTGCAGCACGTACGCGTCACGCGCGAAGACGAAGGCGCAGCCGGCCTTCTCCAGCCGCACGCCCAGCTCCACGTCCTCCGACTGTCCCAATGACTTGTCGAAGCCGCCCACGCCCACGTAGTCCGCGCGGGGGAAGGACACGTTGCCGGTGAACAGGTGGACGCCGCGGGCGCGGGCGCCGGGCGTGGAGAGCTCCTCGGCCATGCGGTTGTTGAGGTACGCGTACCAGCGCTCGAACAACGGCATGTCGCCAATGGACGGGTCCGGCCGGATGCGGCCCAGCACCACGGTGCGCGAGCCCTCCGGATGGTGCGCCAGGTGCCGCTCCAGGAAGTCCGGGGCCACCTGCATGTCGTCATCCGTGACGAGCACCACGTCGCCCCGGGCGGCCATGACGCCCCGGTGCCGGGCGGCGGCGGCGCCCGCGTTCTGCTGCACCTCCACGCGCAGGGTGTAGGGCAGGGCCAGGGCCTGCAGCGGCTCGCGGGTGGGCTCCTTGGAGCCGTCGTCCACCACCACGACTTCGAACTGCTCGGGCGGCAGCGTCTGCCCGGCCAACTGCCACAGCAGCCGGGTGATGAGGGGCAGCCGGTTGTACGTGGCGATGACGACGCTGAGCCGGGGCGCGGAGGTGGAGCTCATGCCTTCTTCTTCTGGGACGCCGCCCGGCGCTGCTTCTTCGTCAGCCGGGGAAAGGTGACGCTGCCGAGGAAGCGCTCGCGGCCCACGAACTCCAGGGTCTTGCTGGCGGCGCCGAAGTCCGTCTCGCCCAGGGTGACGCACAGGAGGCAGCCGTCGGCGGCCAGCGCCAGCGGCAGGCTGGCGGGATGGGTCATCAACGAGTCGATGACGGCGACGACACGCTCGCCCCGGGACACGCGCTCGCGCAGCTCCAGCACCTTCTGCGCGGCGGCCGTGGGCGACAGGCCGGTGGCGTCTTCCAGGTGGACCTTCTGCGTGTAGGCGTAGGGCGCGCCCGCCTCCAGCACGGCCGTGGCGGCTTCCAACGCCGGAGCACCCGGGTGGGCCGGCACCACCGTGAGGAAGCTCCACGCGTGGCGCTCCAGGGCGAACCACAGCCGTTGCAACGCCGGGGACGGAATGGCGCTGTCGGTCGAGGTGGCGTCGGCGGGAGGTGCGCTGGAATCGGCTGCCATGGGGAGGGGCTCGGTATAGCGCAACGCGTGGCGCCGACCCAACGGCCTCTCCGGGCAGTCCGGGGCGCGGCGGCCCGCCTGGTTGCCGCGGAGCGCGCCGGTGACGCGCGACAGTCACCGTCTCCCGGACCGTGCGTTCCGCCGCGCGCTCCCCAAGCGGTCCGGCGGGGTTCGCGAAGCCCTCCCCACCGCGAGCGTGAACGGCGTGTGACGGGCTGGGTACGCGCCTACCCACGCCGTGGCAGGGGCAGGCAGGCGTGTTATGCCATCCAGTGTGCAGAAGATTGGCTATTTGATTCCCGAGTTCCCCGGACAGACTCACATCTTCTTCTGGCGCGAGCTGCAGGCGCTCCAGGGGAAGGGCGTGACGCCGGAGCTGGTGTCCACGCGTCCGCCTCCCGCGCGCATCATCTCGCACAGCTGGGCGCGCGAGGCCATGTCGCGCACGGAGTACCTGACGCCGCCGGGGCCGCTGGGGGTCGCCAAGGCCGCCGCGGAGGTGGCCCGCGCCATGCCCACGGGCTGGGCCCGGTGCCTGGCCTCCATCGCCCGAGCGGAGGGGCTGGACGCGAAGGGCCGCGCGCAGTTGTTGGCCTTCGCCGTCATGGGCGGCCGGCTGGCGTCGCTGGCGCGGGAGCGGGGCTGGACACACGTCCACGTCCATTCATGCGCCAACGCCGCGCACGTGGCGCTCTTCGCGAACCTCCTGTCGGGGTTGCCCTACAGCCTGACGTTGCACGGGCCGCTGGACGATTACGGCCCCAACCAGCGCGAGAAGTGGCGGCACGCGCGGTTCGCCTTCGTGATTACGAAGAAGCTGCTCAAGGAAGTGAATGACGAGCTGGCCGGCGCGCTGCCGTCGCGCATCGAGCTGGCGCCCATGGGCGTGGAGCTGCGCAAGTTCAACCGCTCCGTGCCCTACGCGGCGTGGACGGGTGAAGGCCCGCTGCGCATCTTCTCCTGCGGCCGCCTCAACCCCTGCAAGGGCCACGCGGACCTCATCGACGCGGTGGGGATGTTGCGCGCGAAGGGAATGGACGCGCGGCTGTCCATCGCGGGCGAGGACGAGGCCGGCGGCACCACGTACCGCAAGGTGCTGGAGGCCAAAATCCAGGAGACGGGCCTGGGCGACGCGGTGACGTTGCTGGGCGCGGTGAGCGAGGACACGGTGCGGGGTGAAATCGAGCGCGCGCACATCTTCGCGCTGGCCAGCCTCCAGGAGCCGTTGGGCGTGGCCATCATGGAGGCCATGGCCATGCGCGTGCCCGTGGTGGTGACGGGCGCGGGTGGGGTGCCGGAGTTGGTGGATGACGGTGTGGACGGAATCCTCGTGCCCCCGCAGCAGCCCCGCACCCTGGCGGACAAGCTGGAGGCCGTGGCGCGCGACGCCCAGGAGGCCCACCGGCTGGGTGAGGCGGGCCGCCGCAAGGTGGAGACGACGTTCAGCAGCGAGCGCAGCGCGGACATGCTCGCGCAGATGCTCCAGCGGGCGGTGGTGTAGCGGGCCACACGGTAGGGAGTCCCGCCGCGCTGGCAGGTGTTGCCAGGCCGTCACTGGCCCGGTGCGGGCCTTCCGCGGACTGGTGGGAGTCCTGGGGTGGCACCATGATGGGGCCGTCCTGACCGGGGGGCGCTGGGTTCGCCCGCCTGGCGGAGACCCGCGGGCACGGCGGGTTGGACCCGTTGCCAAATCCCCCCTCGGGGCATTACCGCCTGGGGTCAGGCACGAAGGGAGGCATCGCGGGTGAAAATGCCCGAGCAACCCACGTTCCATGCGCTCACCCGGCTGGAGCCGCTCGCCACGAGTGTCCTGCTGGTGGACGACAACGCGGCCAACCTGCTCGCGCTGGAGGCCGTCCTGGAGCCGCTGGGTCAACGGTTGGTGAGGGCGTCTTCAGGCCCCGAGGCCCTGCGATGGCTGCTTCGGGAGGAGTTCGCCGTCATCCTGCTGGACGTGCAGATGCCCGGCGTGGACGGCTTCGAGACGGCCCGCCTCATCCGCCAGCGCCAGCGCACCCGCTACACGCCCATCATCTTCCTCACCGCGCACAGCCGCGACGAAGCCCACCTGGTGCACGGCTACGCGGTGGGCGCGGCGGACTACGTGGTGAAGCCCTTCCATCCGGACGTGCTGCGCTGGAAGGTGGAGGCCTTCGTCGGGCTGTACCTCCAGCAGCAGCGGCTCCAGCGGCATGAGTCCGCGCTGTGGGCGCGAGAGCGCCGGATGCTGGAGCAGCAGGGCGAGCTGCGCTTCCGCCGGCTGGTGGACACCATGCCCCAGTTCGTCTGGGAGCTGCTGCTGGACGGCACCATCGGCTACGCCAACCGGGGCTGGCTGGACTACGCGGGGCTGTCACCGGAGCAGGGGCGGAAGTGGAAGGACACGCTGTACTGCCTGCACCCGGAGGACGTTCCCGGCCTTCGGAGCGCCTGGCAGGAAGCCCAGCGCGAGGGCCACCCGCTGGAGCAGGAATGCCGACTGCGGCGGGCGGATGGCGAGTACCGCTGGTTCCTGACGCGCACCATTCCAGAGCGCGACGAGCAGGGGCAGCTCGCGGGTTGGGTCTCCACGGCGACGGACATCGACGACGCGCGCCGGGCGGTGGAGACGCTGCGGGCGGCCAGTGAGGCGAAGGACATGTTCCTCACCATGGCGGCGCACGAGCTGCGCACGCCGCTGCAGGCCGCGCGGGGGTATGCGCACCTGGCCTCGGTGAAGGGGGACGGCACGCTGGCGCCGGGCGTGGACAAGGCGCTGCACGGCATCCACCGCAGCGTGAATCGCATGGCGAAGCTGGTGGAGAACCTGCTCGACGTGGGGCGCATCCAGCGGGGCGAGCTGCACCTGGAGCCGAAGTCGCTGGATGTGGGCGCGCTGCTGCGCGACGTGGCCGAGCACTTCGAGCCGCTGCCCGAAGGCCAGCACATCGAACTGGACGCCCCCGAGGGACTGGTGGTGCCGGGAGACCGCGAGCGGCTGGACCAGGTGTTCAGCAACCTGGTGTCGAACGCGCTGCGCTACTCACCGGAGGGCGGGCGCATCCGGCTCGCCGCCCGCAAGGAGGCGGGGCGCGTGCACGTGGAGGTGGTGGACCACGGGCTGGGCATCCCCGGCGAGAAGCTGGAGGACATCTTCGAGCGCTTCGGCCGCGCGCACGGGATTTCCTACGGCGGGCTGGGCCTGGGCCTGTCGATTGCGCGGGGCATCGTCGAACGCCACGGCGGGCGCATCTGGGCGGAGTCTCCCGGCAGCCAGGGCATGGGCAGCACCTTCCACGTCGTGCTGCCGGTGGCGCCGGGCAAGCCCGCGCCATGACGCCGCAGGGCCGCCTGCCTGGGTTGGCGGAAGAGGGGGAGGCGGATGGAGCCCGAGGCCGAGCCGGTCCACGAAGACGAGCTGCGTGACGCGTGGCCGGCGCTGTCGGCGCAAGAGCGGGTGGATGGTTTCCACCTGCTGCCGCCCGAGCGCGCGCGGGACTTCTTCGCCACCCTGAAGGCTCCAGCGCAACTGGGGCTGCTCGAGGCGCTCTCGCCCGGGGAGCGGGGCACGTGGCTGCGGGCGATGGCGCCGGATGACGCGGCGGATGTCGTGCAGCGGCTGTCTCCCGAGGCGCGGGAGGCCTGGCTGGCCCTGCTCGACGCGCCGTCCCTGCGTGAGGTGCGGGCGCTGCTGGCGTATGGCGAGGACGCCGCGGGTGGGCTGATGAACCCGCGCTTCGTCCGCGTGCGGCCGGAGCTGCGCATCGACGAGGCCCTCAGCTACCTGCGCCGGCAGGCCCGCGAGCAGGTGGAGACCGTCTACTACGCCTATGTGCTGGACGAGGCACAGCGACTGGAGGGCGTGGTCTCCCTGCGCCAGCTCTTCCAGGCCACGCCGGACAAGGCGGTGCGGGAGGTGATGCGCACGGAGTTGATTCGCGTGCGGGAGGACACGGACCAGGAGGAGGTGGGGCGCCTCTTCGCCCGGTACGGCCTGGGGGCCATCCCCGTGGTGGACGACCAGGGGCGGATGAAGGGCATCGTCACCGTGGATGACATCGTCAGCGTGGTGCAGGCGGAGGCCACCGAGGACATCCAGAAGGTGGGTGGCACGGAGGCCCTGGGGGCGCCGTACCTGGAGGTGGGCCTGCCCGCCATGCTGAAGAAGCGCGCGGGCTGGCTGCTGGTGCTCTTCCTGTCGGAGATGCTCACCGCCACCGCCATGACGCGCTACCAGGATGAGATTGCCCGCGCGGTGGTGCTCAGCCTCTTCGTGCCGCTCATCATCTCCGCGGGAGGCAACGCCGGCAGTCAGGCCTCCACGCTGGTCATCCGCGCGTTGGCGTTGGCGCAGGTGCGCCTGCGGGACGTGGTCCGCGTGCTGCGGCGGGAGCTGCTGTCCGGCCTGTCACTGGGGCTGGTCTTGGGCTCGGTGGGCGTGGCGCGCATCCTGCTCTGGCAGGTGCTGTTCCACCTCTACGGCGAGCACGCCTTCCGGGTGGCCCTCACGGTGGGGCTGGCGGTGCTGGGCGTGGTGACGTGGGGGACGCTGGCGGGTTCGATGCTGCCGTTCCTGCTGCGGCGGCTGGGCTTCGACCCCGCGAGCGCGTCCGCGCCCTTCGTGGCCACGCTGGTGGACGTCAGCGGGCTGGTCATCTACTTCACCACGGCGGAGCTCATCCTCCGTGGCACCCTGCTGTAGCCGCCGCGCTCAGCGCGGGTTCGCGGCGGAGGATGGGGCGTCCTCGTTGGGATAGGTGATGGCGCCCGGCGGTGGCACGGGCGCCGCGGGCGCGGGGCCCAGCAGCCGGCTGTGAGGCATGGGCCACGCGCCGGTGTGCACGGCGAGCTTCCCTGTCATGGCCACGGCCAGCGATATCTGGAACGTGCAGATGTACGAGATGATGCCCATGTCTCCGAACACCTGGTTGATGTACGTGGCCACCAGTCCCACGATGATGAGCGCGGCGGCGCGGTACTCCGAGACGTCGGTGCGGTGATACGAGCGCACCACCAGGTAGATGGTGACGGCCAGGTACATCCACACGCCCGTGTAGCCCAGCAGCCCTCCGAACGCGAACAGCCCCAGCAGTGAGTTGTGCGGGTGGAAGCGGTACTGCGGGAAGACGAAGGCGATGTCCGGCAGTGGGATGGGCTCCAGGAACTCGTGCCCGTAGCCGGTGCCCAGGATGGGGAACTGGGCCCACGTGGCAATCATGTCCAGGTTCTCGATGTCGCGGTAGTCCAGGTTGCCTTCGCCGCCCTGGCCGTCAATCAGCGAGCGGATGGTCTGCACTGGCGCGAAGACGGACGAGCCGGAGTTCCACCCCGCAGCGATGTACACGATGATGAAGGGCGCGAAGAACGGCAGCGTCCGCACCAGGAACCGCTTCAGCGGCGTCCACGGGTTGATGAGGAAGGCCGCCAGCAGACAGCCGGCGAAGCTGACATAGGCCAGGCGCCGGTCGTTGAAAATCATCCCAATGCCAATGAAGGCGATGATGGCGAGGCCGCGCAGCATGTGCGCGGACTTGGGCTTCTCGACGAAGCGCAGCGTCGCCACCAGCAGGGCGAAGACGAACGTCATCGAGTCGGAGTGGGACGTGGTGTACTCCACCTCCACGCCCAGCTCGTGCACCACCACCATGGCGAAGTAGGTGCTCACCGCGGACTTGGTGAGGCCCGCCAGGATGATGGTCTTCGCGAAGGCGGGCCAGTCCTCCGGGCCCCGCATGGCGTAGTGATACATCGCCACGATGAAGGGCATCATCGCGGCCTGGTGCCATTGCCACAGCGAGTTCTTGATGTCCCCGCCCCGGGCGATGCCGCGCACCTCCATCCAGAGGATGGCGACCAGGGACAGCGCCACCACGGCGATGAGCGGCCGGGGCATGGGCAGCGGCTCCGGGTCGATGGTGGACTTCGTCACCCGCCGGTACATCGCCAGCCCCATCAACCCGAGGATGAGCACGTCCACCAGCGGGAAGCGCAGCGCCCCGATTTTGGTGATGTAGCTGAGCTGCGCGAACATCAGCTCGCCCAGCGGGTGGAGCGGCGAGGGCCACAGGCCGGACTGGGGCCGCTCTGGCACGTAGTCCACCGCCAGGACGAGCCAGGTCACGACCAACACCGGGTACTTCACCGGCACCTTCAGGATGACCCACACCACCCCCACGCACAGCACAGGGGCCAACGCGACCACGGGGTGGATGACGGCGCCGCCCACGGTGGCCAGCACCAGGAAAGCAAGCAGTGCGCCGTAGCGCAGGTAGGGCGGCCGGTCGGGTGCGTACATCGAGACCCGGAGGAGGCTACATCCGGAGAGCGGGTTGGGATAGATGGAGTGGCACGTATGCCTGCTCCCCGCCCACGCGTCCTTCTGATTGCCGAGCTGTGCAACCCCGACTGGGTGAGTGTCCCGCTCGAAGGCTGGTCGCTCTACCGCGCTCTGGCCGACGTGGCGGACGTGCACCTGGTCACCCACGTCCGCAACCGGGAGAACATCCTCAAGCAGGGCGTGCAGGAGGGCTCGCAGTTCACCGCGCTGGACTCCACGCCGGTGGAGAAGCCGCTCGACAAAGTGGGCGAGGTGCTGCGGGGAAAGACAGGGGTGGGCTGGACGACGGCCACCGCGTTGAGCGCGCTGCCCTACTACTACTTCGAGGAGGTGCTCTGGCGCCGCTTCGGCCCGCGCATCGAGGCGGGTGAGTTCGACCTGGTGCACCGCTACACGCCCATCAGTCCCACCACGCCCAGCACGCTGGCGGCGCGGTGCAAGAAGGCGGGCGTACCCTTCGTCATGGGGCCGCTCAACGGCGGTCTGCCCTGGCCCAAGGGCTTTGGCGGCGCGCGGCGGCGGGAGAAGGAGTGGCTGAGCTACATCCGTGACGTCTACAAGCTGATGCCCTTCTACAAGTCCACGCGGGAGAACGCGTCCGCCATCATCACCGGCTCGCGCGCCACGCGGGGGCAGGTGTCGGGGCAGTGGCAGGGCAAGACGGTGTACGTGCCGGAGAACGCCATCGACACCCGGCGCTTCGGCACGGAGAAGTCGGAGGGCCCGGTGGAGCTGCCCCTGCGCGTGGCCTTCGTGGGCCGCTTCGTGCCGTACAAGGGCATGGCCATGCTGATGGAGGCCGCCGCGCCGCTCATCCGCGAGGGCAAGGTGGTGCTGGAGTACATCGGTGACGGTCAGGAGATGGCCAACCTCCGGGCGCAGGCGGCGCGTGAGGGCATCGAGTCCGGCGTCACCTTCGCCGGCTGGGTGAAGCACCAGGAGCTCCAGGGCCGGCTGGCGAAGAACCACATCTTCGGCTTCCCCAGCGTGCGCGAGTTCGGCGGCGCGGTGGTGTGCGAGGCCATGGCGCTGGGGCTGGTGCCCATCGTCATGGACTACGGCGGCCCGGGGGAAATCGTGAGCCCGGCCACCGGCTTCGCCATCCAGATGGGGACGCCGGAGGAAATCGTCCTGCGCGTGCGCGAGGTGCTGACGAAGCTGGCGGCGGACCCGTCCGTCATCCGCCCCATGGGCGAGCGCGCCCGCGAGCGCATCTTCAAGTACTTCACCTGGAAGGCGAAGGCGGAGCAGGTGCTGGAGGTGTACCGCTGGGTGAAGGGCGAGCGCGGCCAGCCGGACTGGGGCATGCCGCTGGCGGATTGAGGCGCGGCCTCACTCGTCCAGGTCCAGCTTGCGGTACAGCGTGCGCCGGTTGATGCCCAGGATGCGCGCGGCGGCGGCCTTGTTGCCACCCTGCGCCTCCACCACCCGGCGCACATAGGCGCGCTCCACCTCTTCCAGGGGCGCGTCCTCTCCCGAGGCACGGCTGAGCAGCGACGTCAGGCCGCTGTCCCCGCCCGGCAGGTCGAAGTCCTCCGGCACCAGCGTGTCGTGGTCCGCCAGGGCCACCGCGCGCTCCAGCAGGTTGGCCAGCTCGCGCACGTTGCCGGGCCACGCGTGGGCCAGCAGCCGCTTCAGCGCGCTGGCGGACACGCCCAGCACCTCGCGCTGCTGCTGCTCGCCCAGGCGCCCGAGGAAGAAGTCCACCAGGGGCAGGATGTCCTCGCGCCGCTCGCGCAGCGGGGGCACTTCGATGCGGATGACGTTGAGGCGGTAGTAGAGGTCCGCGCGGAAGCGGCCTTCACGCAGCAGCACCTCCAGCGGCTGGTTGGTGGCGGCCAGCACGCGGGCGCGCACGGGTATCTCCGTGCTCGAGCCCAGGGGCCGCACGCGTCCCGTCTCCAGGGCCTGGAGCAGCTTGGCCTGCACCTCCAGCGACAGCTCGCCCACTTCGTCCAGGAAGAGCGTCCCGCCGCCGGCCGACACGAAGACGCCGGCCCGGTCCTCGCGCGCGTCGGTGTAGGCGCCGCGCCTGGCGCCGAACAGCTCGCTCTCCGCCAGCCCCGAGGGCAGGGCCGCGCAGTTGAGCTGGAGGAAGGGCTGGGTGCGCCGGCTGCTGGATTCGTGGATGAAGCGCGCCAGGGCGCTCTTTCCGGTGCCTGTCTCGCCGGTGAGCAGTACGGTGGCGTCGCTGCGCGCCGCGCGGCGGGACACCTCCAGCGCCTTCTGCATGGCGGGGCTGCGAGCCACCAGCCCGCCGGGCGTGTCGCCGGGGACGGCCGCGCGCAGGCGCACGATTTCGCGGCGCAGTTGCCGCTCCCGGAAGGCGCGCTCCAGCGTGAGGACGAGCGCGTCGATGTTGAAGGGCTTGGTGACGAAGTCGCAGGCGCCGGCCTTCACCGCCGCCACCGCCAGCTCCACGCTGCCGAAGGCGGTGATGAGCACCACCAGCTGGCCCGGCTTGCGCGTCAGCAGCGCCTCCAGCACCTCCGTGCCGCGCATGCGGGGCATCTCCACGTCGGTGATGACCAGGTCGAAGGACTCGCGCTCGAAGAGGGCCAGCGCCTCCTCGGGCGAGGTGCGTCCCACCGCCTCGTAGCCTCGCGCGTCCAGGGCTTCGCAGAGGAAGTCCACCACCCCCGCGTCATCATCCAGGATGAGCAGGCGCTTTCTGGGAGTGCTCATATCGCCCCCGTTCCTTCTTCCTTCTCCGAAGGAATGTGCACGCTGAAGTGAGTGCCCTGTCCCGGGCGCGACGTCACCGTCACGGTGCCGCCGTGCTCCGCGACAATGGCCTTCACCACCGGCAGGCCCAGGCCCGTGCCGCCGTGGGCGCTCCAGGTGGTGAAGAAGGGCTCGAAGAAGCGCTCCAGCGCCGCGTCATCCATGCCCACGCCGGTGTCCTCCACGGACAGGCGCACGCCGTGGCGCTCGCGCAGGCCGGGGGCGGGCTGGAAGGTGGACGGCGCCAGCGTCACCCGCACCTCGCCGCCTCGGGGCGTGGCGCGCAGCGCGTTGGTGAGCAGGTTGAGCGCCACTTGCTGCAGCCCGTCTCCGTCCGCCAGCACGCGTGGGAGCGGCTCCTCGGAATGGAACGTCAGCCGGACGTCGCGCTTGCGCGCGTCGAACTCCAGCAGCTCCACCACCGCACGCACGGAGGCGAGCGCGTCCAGGGACTCCAGCTTCGACGGTTTGCGGCGGGCCAGGTCCAGGAGCTGGCGGACGATGCGCTCGATGCGCTCCGACTGCTCCACCAGGATGCGCGCGTTGCGCCGCACGTCGTCGGGCAGCTCGGCGCGCGCGGCCAGGGCCTGGGCCCGTCCGTTGAGGATGAGCAGGGGGGAGCCGATTTCGTGTGCCAGCCCCGCGGACAGTTGTCCCACGGCGGCCAGCTTGTCCACGCGCCGCAGGCCCGCCTCCAGTGCCAACCGGGACTCGGCCTCGGCCGACAGCCGCTGCCGCGCCTCGCCCAGCTCCTTCACCATGCCGTTGAAGGCGTGGACGACCTCGCCCACCTCGTCGTCACTGCCGGGCGTCACGGTGGCCGTGAAGTCGCCGCCGCGCACCGCGCGCATCGCCCCCACCACGCGCTCCAGGGGACGCCGGAGGTAGAGCATCAACAGCAGCCAGCCCACCAGGGAGATGCCAGTGATGAGCGTCAGCACCGACAGCACGGTGGCGCGGCTGGTGGACTCCAGGTCCTGCCGCAGCCCGTCCAGCGGCTTCACCACGGCGAGCGCCCCCACCACGACGGTGCTGTCGTCGCTGTGCAGGGGCAGGACGATGAGCAGGTGCGACAGCTTCTGGGGGCCCGTGAAGCGGGTGAGGGAGTGGTGCGTCTTCAGCACCCGCCGGGCGGCATCCTCCACCAGGTGCAGCGTCTGCGAGCTGCCCGGGGAGCGCACCAGTGGCACGGCCTGGGCGTCGAAGACGAAGACGTCCACGGTCGGGTCCCGGTGGTCCAACGACTCGAGGATTTCGTTCACGTCCGCCGCCTGCCCGTCCCGCAGCGCGTTCTCCATGGCCACCTGGAGCGCCGTGGCCAGCAGCCGCGCTGCGTGCTCGGTGGCCGTCCGCAGGTCGTGCTCCTCCTTCTGGAGTTGGCTGTAGCCGTAGGCGCCCAGGATGACGGCGCTCGTCAGCGTCAGGCCCAGGCCCAGCTTCGTGGAGATGCGCACGCCGGGCACTGTGGCGAAAGTGCACAGGTGGTTCAATAAGCACCAGCTCCGCCTGCTCGCTGAGCGTCGCCATCCTCAATGATTCTCGTGAGTTGAGCGTCTGGTGCGGTGGACCGGGACTTGCCCAGGGGCTGGGGCATGAACAGGACCCTGCTCCTTGGCCTCTGGGCCTTCTCCGCCGCCTGCTCGGGCGCGGGCACCCCCTCCGCTCCCGCCGAGCGCGCCACGCCCGCCCCCCTGAAGGAAGGTGTGGTGCAGCTCGCCGAGGCCTCGCGGGCCTTCATCACCGTCACCCCGGTGAAGGCGGACGCCAGCAGCGCGGCGCTCCAGGCCCCCGCGCGCGTGGCCTTCCGGGACGGGGCGCTGTCGCGGCTGGTGGCGCCCCTGGCGGGCCGGGTGGTGAGCGTCCACGTGCGCACCGGCGACACGGTGAAGCCGGGCGACGCGCTGGTGACGCTGGACTGCCCGGAGGCCGCGGCGTCACGCACGGCGGTGGCCACCGCGACGGCGGCGCTGCGCGAGGCCCAGTCCGCCTTCGAGCGCGAGGCGCGCATGTTCGAGCAGGGCGTCACGACGGAGCGTGAGCGCCTGTCCGCGGAGACGCGGCTGGCGGAGGCGCGTGCGGAGCTGGCGCGGGCGCAGGCGTTCGTGGGCTTCGTGGGCACCGGCAGCGGCACCACCGTGGTGCTGCGCGCGCCGATGGCGGGCACGGTGCTGAGCCGGAGCGCGGCGGAGGGCATCGCCGTGCAGCCGGGCGGAGACGTGCTGGTGGAGGTGGGAGACCCTTCGGCGCTGTGGGTGATGGCGGACGTGTTCGAGCGCGACCTGCCGCTGGTGCGTGAGGGCGCGCGGGTGCGGGTGACGATGCCGTCGGTGCACGCGCCGCTGGAGGGGAAGGTGGACTCGGTGGGCGCGGTGGTGGCGAGCGGCTCGCGGACGGCGCCGGTGCGCATCACCCTGGACACGCAGGCGCGGGGACTGCGGCCCGGCATGTTCGGGCGCGTGCGCATCGACTCGCCGGACGCCAGCCTGACGCTGCCGGTGGAGGCGGTGCTGCTGCGCAACGGCAAGGACTCGGTGGTGTACGTGCAGCAGGACGCGGGCACCTTCGAGCGGCGGCCCATCGTCGTGGCGCAGCCGGTGGAGGGACGGGTGCAGGTCATCGCGGGCCTGTCACCGGGGGACCCGGTCGTCACCCGGGGCGCGCTGCTGCTGGATGGCGCGGCGGATCAGCTCCTCTAGGCGCGGCGAGGACACCTACCCATGTTGCGAGCACTCATCGCGTTCTGTGTCCGAAGCCGCCTGCCCGTCCTGTTGCTGACGCTGGGCATCGGTCTCTTCGGTGTGAAGGCCTATCTCGAAACGCCCGTGGAGGCGTTTCCGGATGTCACCAACCTCCAAGTGAATGTCATCGCGCAGATGCCCGGGCTGGCGCCCGAGGAAATCGAGCGGCAGGTGACGGTGCCCCTGGAGCGTGTGCTCAACGGCACGCCGGGCATGGTGCAGATGCGCAGCGAGAGCCTCTTCGGGCTGTCGCTCATCTTCCTCACCTTCGATGACGGCGTGGACCCGTTCAAGGCGCGCACCATCGTCGGGGAGCGCATGTCCAACGCGGACATGCCGGACGGCGCGGACGTGCGGCTGGCGCCCGAGGCCACGCCGCTGGGCAAAATCTACCAGTTCCGCGTGCTGAGCGACCGGCACACCCTCACCGAGACGCGCTCGGAGATGGAGTGGAACATCGCGCGGCACCTGCGCCAGGTGCCCGGCGTGGCGGACGTGCTCAGCCTGGGCGGCTTCCTCAAGGAGTTCCACGTCCAGGTGGACCCGTCGCGGCTGCTCGCGCACGAGCTGACGCTGGCGGACGTCACCGAGGCGCTGGAGCGCTCCAACCGCAACGTGGGCGGCGGCTTCCTGCGCCAGGGCGACCAGGAGCTGCTCATCCGCGGTGTCGGCTACCTGCGCGGCTCGCAGGACGTGCAGAGCATCGTCCTCAAGAGCGAGGACGGCACGCCGGTGACGGTGGGCGACGTGGCGCGGGTGGTGGCGTCGCACACGCCGCGTCGCGGCTCGGTGAGCCACAACCTGGACATGGACGTCACCGAAGGCGTCGTCCTGCTGCGCCGGGGAGAGAACCCCAGCACGGTGCTGGAGGGCGTGCACGCCAAGGTGGAGGAGCTGAACTCGCGGGTGCTGCCCAAGGGCATGCGCATCGAGCCCTTCTATGACCGGAACGACCTGGTGGGGCACACGCTGTCCACGGTGCACCACAACCTGCTGCACGGCGCGCTGCTGGTGGTGGCGGTGGCGTGGCTGTTCCTGCGCAGCCTGCGCTGCTCGCTCATCGTCGCGTCCGTCATCCCCCTGGCGCTGCTGACGGCCTTCATCGGCCTGAAGATGGTGGGCCTGCCCGCGAACCTCATCTCCATGGGCGCCATCGACTTCGGCATCCTGGTGGATGGCGCGGTGGTGCTGGTGGAGAACGTGCTGCACGAGGCGGGCGTGCAGCGGCCCCGGCGGCGCAAGGAGATGCTGGGGCTCATCCTGCGCTCGGCGCTGGATGTGGCGCGGCCGACGTTCTTCGCGATGGCCATCATCATCGCCGCGCTCATCCCCGTCTTCACGCTGGAGCGTGTGGAGGGCCGTATCTTCCGGCCGCTGTCGCTGACGTACAGCTTCGCGCTGGTGGGCGCGCTCGTCTTCGCGCTGACGGTGGTGCCCGCGCTGTGCGCGCTGCTGCTTCGGCCGAAGGACGCGGAGGTGAAGGAGCCGAAGCTGCTCACCACCCTGAGGGAAGGCTACGGCCGCGCGGTGACGTGGCTGATGCCGCGCAAGCCGCTGGTGTTCGCGAGCATGGCGGCGCTGGTGCTCTTCACCGGCGTGGTGGGCTCGCGGGTGGGCAGTGAGTTCCTCCCGGAGCTGGATGAGGGCGACATCAACATCTTCGTGGAGATGCCGGCCAGCATCTCCCTGGGCAAGGGCGCGGACCTCCTCCTGGAGGTGCGGCGCAGGCTGTTGGACTTCCCGGAGGTGAAGGAGGTGCTCGTCGAGCAGGGCCGCCCAGAGGACGGCACGGACAACGAGGCCGTCAACATGGGCAAGACGTTCGTCCGCTTCATGCCCGAGGAGACGTGGCGCAAGGGCTGGGACAAGGAGCGGCTGGTGCGGGAGATGCGCGCCTCACTGCTGGAGATTCCGGGCGTCAGCTTCAACTTCTCGCAGCCCATCAAGGACAGCGTGGAGGAGGCCATCAGCGGCGTGCGCGGCAAGGTGGTGCTGAAGATTTTCGGCACGGACCTGGCGGCCATGCGCGGCACGCTGGAGCGGGCCGTCACGTCGCTGCAGAACGTGGAGGGTGTGGTGGACCTGGGGCTCTACCGCGATTCGAGTGTGCCGCAGCTCCAGGTGGTGCTGGACCGTCCCGCGCTGGCGCGTGCCGGCATCGACGTGGCCACCGCGCAGGACCTGGTGGAGACGGCCCTGGGTGGCCGGGTGGTGACGGAGCTGTGGGAGCAGGAGCGACCCGTTCCGGTGCGCGTCATCCTGCCGGGCACGGAGCGTGACGACGAGTCGCGCATCGGCGGCATCCTGGTGCCCACGGCCAGCGGAGGCCATGTCCCGCTGCGCGAGGTGGCGCGGCTGGAGAAGGCGCTGGGCCGCGCGAGCATCAACCGCGAGGCGAACAGCCGCACCCTGGCGCTGAAGTTCAACGTGGAGGGGCGCGACATGGGCTCCACCATCCAGGAGGCCATGGCCACCGTGGAGCGCGAGGTGACGGTGCCGGAGGGCACGTTCCTCAAGTGGGGCGGCGAGTTCGAGAACCAGGAGCGTGCGCTGGGCAGGCTGGCGGTCATCGTGCCCATCTCCTTCCTGGTGGTGTTCGCGTTGCTCTACGCGGCGCTGGGCTCCATGCGGAGCGCGGGCGCGGTGCTGGCGGGGGCGCCCTTCGCGATGTGCGGCGGCGTGCTGGCGCTGGCCGTCACTGGCATCCCGCTGTCGGTGAGCGCGGCGGTGGGCTTCATCACGCTGCTGGGGCAGGTGTGTCTGGCGTCGCTGCTGGTGGTGAGCGCGGTGGATGACCGGCGGAAGGCGGGCGAGTCCCTGGAGGCAGCGCTGCCGGCGGGCGCGGCCAGCCGCTTCCGCGCGGTGCTGATGACGGCGCTGCTGGCGATGCTGGGGTTGATGCCGGCGGCGCTCTCCAGCGGAGCGGGCAGCGAGACGCAGCGACCCTTCGCGGTGGTCATCATCGGCGGACTGGTGACGGCGGTGCTGGTATCGCTGTTCGCGCTGCCGGCCTTCTACTCCGTCATCGTGGGGAAGCATGTCGCCTCCACGGGCTCGCGCGACGACGAGGACGAGGACCTGGACTCCGGCGTGGAGCACATCGGGCCGAAGGGGCACGACCCGGAGCAGGGCACCGCGGGGGTGGCGGCGTGAGGCGCTTCAACGGGACGGGCGCACAGTGGGCGTCAGTGGCGGGGCAGCCAGGCGGGAGCGGTGGTGAGGCGCTGCTCGGTGGACTTGCCGGTGGTCACTGGCGTCAGGGTGAGGTGGCGGCATGAGGCGCTTCATTGGGGCGAGAGTCCGGAGGTCTCCTGGTGGTGCACGGCGAGGCATGGCGGGCCGAAAGGCCCGGCACCGCTGGAGCATCGATGCTCTTCGGCGCGACACCGTCTTTGGACCCGTTCTGCGAAGCGGTGTGCGTTCAGCGAACGGTGGCCTGAAGCGCTTCATGCCGGTGCGTGCCCACTGGGCGGTGCCGGAGACGGAGCCATGCGGCGCCAAGCGAGGTTTCAGCACAGAGGGAGTTCCATGGCTGTCGTTGGTGTCGGAAGGCGATCAGGGCGAGGCGGAGGTGACGGAATGAGGCACTTCACCGCATGGGGTGTGCTGTGTCTGTTGATGGCCGGGTCTGCCAGGGCGGAGCAGACCGATACGCCGTCGCCGGAGCGACTTACGCAGGAGCAGACGCGGTCCGAGGCGACATCGCCGGACCGGCTCACTCAGGAGCAGACGCGGTCCGAGGCGACGTCACCGGACCGGCTCACGCAGGAGCAGACGCAGTCCGATGTGCCGCCTCCAGGTCGATTCGTGCTGGCGCAGAACCGGTCGTATACCCCGCCGGACCGACTCCTGCTCGCGCAGACGCGGTCCGACACTCCTCGGGACTCACTCACGCAGGAGCAGAAGCGGCTTGAGGAGGCGCCTCCGGAGCACATCACGCTGGAGCAGGCGCTGTCGTTGCTGGACGAGCGCAGCCCATGGGCCGCGGCGGAGCGCTCGCGCATTGACGTGGCGGCGGCGGACCGCGTCGAGGCGAGCATCCTGCCCAACCCCTCGTTCAGTTACGGAACGCAGCTCCTGGCCGCGGGCGTGAACACCGGTTCGTCGGTGGTGCACGAGCTGTCGCTGGAGCAGCCCCTGATGATTTTCGGGCAGCGCGGCGTGCGCCGCGAGCTGGCGGAGCGCAACGTGTCCGCCGAACAGGCGCGCGTGAAAGCCTCACTGGCGGAGCGCGCGCTGGCCGTGCGCGAGGCCTTCGCGGCGCTGCTGACGAACCAGGAGGAACTGCGCGTGCTGGAGGAGACGGCGGTGGACCTGGGGCGCGTGGAGAAGGTGGTGAAGGGCCGGGCGGCGGCGGGTGACTCCAGCCGGTATGACGTGGAGCGCATCGAGGTGGAGAGCCGCGCGCTGGAGGTGGAGGTGTTGAACGCTCGCGCCAACGTGGCCGACGCCTCCGGACGGCTGGCCGCGTTGCTCGGCATGGAAGGGTGGCACCCGAAGGCGCAGGGCTCGTTGCGGACCACCGAATCCCTGCCGGACCTGCCGCTCCTGTGGGAGTCCGCCCAGCAGCGTCGACCGTCGCTGGTGGCGGCGCGCGCGCGGCAGGCCGTGGCACGAGGCGGTCTGGACGTGGCACGCAGGGAGCGGCTGCCAGTGCCGTCCGTGGCGGCGGGTGTCATGTTCACCCGGAACGAGCAGAGCACCATCGCCCTGGTGGGCGTGGGACTGCCATTGCCGCTCTTCGACCGGAACCAGGGCGCCGTCGCCCGCGCGTCCGCGGAGATGCAGGCCGAGGCCCGCGCACTGGAAGCGGAGCTGGCCGAGGCCCGCGCGGAGCTGTCCCGGGCTCACGCCGTCCTGGAGGGCCGCAAGGGCGCGTTGGCGCGGCTGGAGCACGACGTGGTGGAGCGGCTACCCACGGTGCGCCGGATGGCCGAGGACGCCTACCGCGAGGGGCGCGGAGGCATCCTGGAGTTGCTGGACGCGTTCCGCTCGCTCAAGGACATGCGAGTGCTTCACCTGAAGCAGCAGGAGACGGTGAAGCTCGCTGAGGCCTCGGTGCTCTTCGCGGCGGGGCTGGACACGGCGCCCTGACGGGAGCTTGCGCTCGCGCTTGGCGGAAGTGCCCCGGCATGGCGGGGCATCACGCCAGGCGCGGGCGCGGGGCTCAGGGCAGGGTGGGCACGCGGTCGAAGTCCATGGTGCTCACGGGCGCGAAGGACTCGAAGCAGTCTTCGCGGTGCTCTGAAGTAGGTCGCCAGCAGCATGCACAACTTCTGGGGGATGCGACCGGCAAGGCGCCCTGCGGAACTGGGGCTGACAGCAGACGACAGGCGGAAGCTGGAGTGGGCGCTGCGGCAGGCACGCGACGCTCGCCACTTCCGTCGCCTTCTGGCCATCCAGCTCATCGCCGAGGGCAAGGGCCCTGGCGAAGCTGCGCACCTGGCGGCTGCTGAATCTCTCGCCCCAGGAAGTCCTCTGCAAGGCAGGTTGCCTCGCCGAGGGTTTTGGGCTGCGCGATGGGTTAGAGAATTTCTGGAGACCTCCTTAGGTCAGCTCGCGCAAGAACTGCACGACCACGGCTCCCAGTCGCTCGGGTTGGTCAAACGGAAGACCGTGGGCGGCGTTCTGTACCTGTTCGATTCGCACACGTGGGTTGAGGCTCCGCAGTTCCGTTGCCATCTCGAGCGTGACGACGGGGCTGCGGTCTCCAATGACGAGGAGGGTCGGGACGTCAATCGCGCTCATCACGTCGCGATACTCGGGGTTGGGCGGCGTGAGAACGTCGAAGGCGTCCAGGCGGGTGTTCAGTCTCGCCTCGGCAAGAAGGTCGATGAATTCGGGCGAGCGATGCGGGTTGCGGGCTCGGGCCTGTGCAACGAGGTCAGACTTGTGCATGCCGAGGGCCCGGCGGTGTTGGTCGGCGACGTCGCTGTCGCGCACCTCGCGTTGGCGCTCGGGGCTCAAGAATGTCGGGTCGACCAGGATGAGGCCGCGGAGGCCCCCCGTCCCTCGACTCGCCACCACCGCGGCGGTCATTCCGCCCATCGAGTGGCCAAGCAGCACCGGACGAGAGAGCTCCAGACCGCGGATGAGGCCCACGACGTCGTTCGCGTGGTCGTCGTACCGGTAGCCGTGGTGCGGCGTGCTCGAACCGCCGTGCCCCCTGGCGTCGGGCATGACGACGTCGAATTCACCTTCGAGCACACGCGCAAGGGGAGTCCAGCAGGCGCCGTTCCCCATCAATCCATGGAGCAGAACGACGGGAGGGGTGGCACCTCCGGTTCGGAGGTAGTGGATGTTGATGCCGTTCGTTTCGCAGACTCCACTCATCCAGGTCGTCATGGAGCTGTTCCTACCTGATCGCGAGGCCAGCTTCCCGCGAGTCAGCGTCATGTGTGCCCCGCTGGCGGAGGACTCGGTGCTGTTCGCTGCCGGCTTGGACTCAGTGCCCTGAGGAATGGGAGCCGCTCGCGCCTGGCGAAAGGACCGCGCCAGGCGCGGGCGCGGGGCTCAGGGCAGGGTGGGCACGCGGTCGAAGTCCATGGTGCTCACGGGCGCGAAGGCCTCGAAGCGGTCCTCCCGGTGGTCCAGGGCGCGGGCCCTCTGGATGAGGGCGCCCAGCTCCGCCACGTCATCGCGGGCCTTCAGCGGCTGGCCGACTTCCTCCCAGAAGGAGAACAGGGCGTCATAGGTCAGCGGGCGCACCCAGTAGGAACCGCGCAGCTTCTCCGCGAAGGCGGCGGCCACGTAGGACAGCCGCGTGGGCGGTGTGGCGCGGCCGTAGGCGGGGCGGAGGACGCTCGACGGCAGCGGCTTCTCGATGAGCTTCGAGTCCCCACCCTCCGGCGCCTTGTAGCGGATGCGCAGCGTGCCGAAGGACGCGGAGGGCTCGGTCAGCTTCACCTCGTAGAGCGCGGTGACGGCGTGGCCCGCGCCGATTTCACCCGCGTCCACGCGGTCATCGGCGAACTGCTCCTTGGTGAGCATGCGGTTCTCGTAGCCGAGCAGGCGGTAGTGGGACACGGCCTTCGGGTTGAACTCCATCTGGAGCTTCACGTCCTTGGCCACCACCTGGAGCGTGCCGGTGAGGTTGCGCACGAAGATGCGGTGCGCCTCTTCAATCCGGTCCACGTAGGCGTAGTTGCCCTCACCCACCTGGGACAGGCGCTCCATCAACACGTCGTTGTAGTTGCCCATGCCGAAGCCGACGGTGGACAGGGTAATGCCCTTCGCCGCGCGCGCACGGATGTGCTCCCAGATGCTGTTGGCATCCGTGAGCCCGGTGTTGGCCACGCCATCCGAGCAGAGGATGACGCGGTTGATGCCGCCCTCCACGAGGTGGGAGGCCGCGAGCGAATAGCCCATCTCCAGACCCGCCTGGGCGTTGGTGGAGCCCTCGGTGTGCAGGCTGTCGATGGCGGCGCGGATGACGTGTGCGTGCACGGCGCTGGTGGGCTCCAGCACCAGGCGCGCGGTGGAGCCGTACACGACGATGGAGACCTCGTCGCGCTCATCCAGCTCGTTCACGAGCAGGTGCAGTGCGCGCTTCACCAGGCCCAGCCGGTTCTCCAGGTTCATGGAGCCGGACACGTCGATGACGAAGACGAGGTGGCTCGGCTTGCGCTGCGGGCGGCTGACCTCCCGCGCTTTCACGCCGACGTGGACCACGTGGTAGCCCTTGCGAACGGGAGACGGGAAGCCTTCCACCTGGACGCTGAAGGGCGCGCTGCCCTGGTGCGCGTAGCCGTAGTCGAAGGTGTTGACGAACTCCTCCACACGGACGGCCTGCTCGCTGGGAAGGCTGCCGCGCTCCAGGTAGGCCCGCGTCAGCGTGTACGACGCGGAATCCGTGTCGACGGAGAAGGTGGAGAAGCGCTCCTCCTCCGTGTTGATGGTGGGATTGACGCCGTACCCCTGGAAGTACATGTGGAAGGGGGAGACCGGCGCGGGCGTCACGGCGGGGGCAGGGGGCTCGACATCTCTGCGGGCGAGCCGGGGCGCGCTCGGAGGCGTCGGGGGCGCCGCACGGCTCAGGGACTGCGAGGGCAGGATGGAGTACGGTGGGCCGTTGATGGCGACGCCGGCGTGGCCGCTGGTGGGGCGCTCTGCCAGGCTTTCGTAGGAGCGGGTAGCGCCGCCCTTGCCACCCGGACGGGCGACGGCGATGCGCTTGATGAACTCCTGGTCGATGTTCACGCCCATGGTCGTGGAGCCCACGTCGATGGTCGGCGGAGCGGCGATGACACGTCCCGGCTCCTCCGATGCAGCGGCGAGGAGTTCCACGTCGACCCGGGTGGTCCGGTTGAGACGCAGTTGAATGGCGGAGCGTGTGTAGGGCTTGAACCCTTCCTTCTCGAACGTCAGCGTGTAGTCGCCCGGTGGGAGCTGCGGGATGCGGTAGCTCCCTTGTGCATCGGTCGAGACTCTCAATTCCCCCTGAAGGTTGGGGGAACTCGCGGTCACGACAGCATTGGCGACGGGAACGCGCCGATATGCGTTACGCACCGTCCCGATGACGGTGCTGGTGTTCGGATGTCCGCCGGCATCGGGCTGAGCCAGCGAGGGAAAGGCGAACAGCAGCAGGAAGACGCACAGCACACTGCGAGCGACGGAATGCATCGTGGGCCACCTCGGAGGAACAAGAGGTGGCCATCTTCCAGAGAGCGCTCGTGACGAACGTCATGGGCGCCTCGCCTCTTCATCACGGTTCCAGCATCAATCGCGCGCCAGGATGCCGGGGCTAGAACGGGTCCGGGTGGGCTGACCAGGCAGTCGCCACGTCGAGAATTTCCGTGGCCTCCGTGTTGAACCCGAGCCGTTGGAGGAGCAGGCCGGTGCTCGACACCTCGCGTGAAGGCATCGCCCGCGAGCAGGCCCGAGCTTCATCCACGCATCACGATGCCGAGGTCATCGCCGCGTTGATGTCCGGCAGGTCAATGGGAAGGGGCATCGCCGCCTTCCTTGGGCTTGCCGCGCCAATCCACCCGAAGGAGCGGCTTGTCCGGCGTCAACGCCCAGTCGATGAGGCGGCGAACGAAGCCGGGGCCCACGGCGGTGGAGTCCCAGGTGGGGACTCGCACTCGAATCCAGCAACTGCCTGCGTCTGGGAGTCCTGGAAACTCCCGGCCGACGACGGCCAGGAAGCCCTCCTCGGCGGGTTGCTCCAGCGGATACTGGACGTGGAACCGCTTGTCGTCCGCGATGACGTGCAGGACTTTTTCCGGTCCATCCGCTGCGTCCACCCACCAGATGAAGAGGCGGCCTTCCCGGTGGAGCTTACGTCGTCCCTTGCTACGCACGCCCATCCGCGTTGCCTCCTCCGCACAGCCGCATCGGCTGCCCGCGCCGCGCCATTCCTACACACGAAACTAAAGTCCAACTCGAGTCTCATGCAAGACAGCCTGCGCAACTGCGCCCGTCCTCCCAGCGCTGACGTTGTGCGCGGCCTGCCGCAGCGTGCGGCAGGGTAGCGCCGCCCCGTGTTGGTGACGGTGGCTTCTGAGTACGACGGGGGCGCGGCTTCAGTCTCGCTCCCGTCGTCGTTACGGCTCGTCGTCGAGGTCTTCGAGTTGCCCGGCTGCAACGTCGCGGTAGAAGGGCACCACTTCTTCGGCGAGCACCTCTCTCATTTCCTGGCGGGCGCTGTCGAAGTCACCCGCGCGCTTGTGCTGGTACATGCGGTGAAGCGCACGCATCAGGCGCCAGGAGCCATCCTTGATTCGGCGCATGGCTTCCCGCAGAAGTTCCGTTGCGCCCGCTTCGGTCTGTAGCGCGGTGTCCGCGTCGCTGATGGCAACCTCTCGCGCGGTGCGCCTGAGCAAGCTCCGCACGTCATCCGTCAGCTCCAGCGGGATGCCTTGATTCAACACGCCATGTGCGAGGGCGCGCACCGGGTCCCAGTCGGGGCTGTCGTCCATTACTTCCTCCGCGTCTTTCTTCCGGGCTTGCACATCGACACGGGCCACTCTTCTTGGGCCTCGCAGCGGCGCAGGCACTCGTAGCAAGGGCCCGTCCACCCAGGCTCCGTCTTGCAGTCGCCGTAGAACCGAATGCACTCGCGCCGCCATTCGGGAAGGTCCCCGTTGTGGGCGTCGTCCCAGATGACGGGTGCCTCTTCTTCCTTGGCGGCCTCGTCCATGGCTGTCTTGACGCCTGCCATGTACATGGCGGCTTCGCTCGCCGTGAGGCCGCACGCTTCGGGGACGCCAGGGTTGCGCTGGATGCAGCACGACACAGTGTCAGAGCAGGTCGCGAGCGCGTACGCATCGCGACGGCTGGCGGTGCCGGTGGCGCTGCTGGAGCAACCTAGCGCGAGGGTGGCGAAGAGGCACATCAGAGAGGCTTGGGTTTTCCGCTTTCGCATGTTGGGCTTGAAAAACACGGCCCTGCTTCATGCGTCTATCACCCTGCATAGGTAGTCGGCAGGGGTAGAGCCACCCCTCAATTTCTACGTAGCGCAGTTGGTGGCACGGCGTCCGCATTATCGGGCAACAGTGCGATGGCCTGATTCAGCAGATGGGGGGAGACATGCACCGCAACGCAATTCAGCAGAGTTCTGTGCGGTGAAGTCCCTGGGATGGGGCCGAATCAGACGCGCTTCGTTTTTCCGACGTCCGCATGGTGGAACACGGTGTCGGCAGGACCGCGGAATCGGCGCTGCTTCCAGTTGGCCGGCAGCGTCAGGTGCACGCGATGCGGCAGGACGTCCGACAGGTTGTGGAGCGCCAGGGCCGTCTGGTGGGAGAACACACCTTGCTGCTCGGACCAGAGCCAGACGGCGACCAAGTCCTCATGCTCAGCGGCCGGAAAGTGCACCAGCCGGTAGATGCCTCAGTGCACCGGAGGAGCCGGCCGGACCGCACATCGTGGGCGAGCACCTGCGCCGAATACCCGTCCTCCAGTACCTGCTGCGCCGTGAACAGGCCCGATTGCCCCGCGACGATGTCGAAGAGCCGGTCCCAATCTGGCTGCCCGCGTCGTGCCGTTCCCACGCACGAAACTAAAGTCCAATTTGAGTTTCGTGCAAGTCGCCACGCTCAACTGCACGAAACTCAAGTCCAACTTGAGTTCTGTGCACACGGCCCGCTACCGGTTCTCGCCCTCACGCGAGGTCCGCACCCACTCACCGCGCTTCTCCGCGCCGGGGCCGCGCAGCATGAGCCACACCTTCCACACTACGTAGACAGGCGCCCAGGCCAGGTCCAGCAGGCCGCGAACGCCCACGCCAGACACCCACCAGCCGCGCAGGACATACGCCCCCAGGCTGGCCACGCTGAAGCCCGCCACGCCCAGCGCCCACGGCATCGGGTTGTGGGACCACCAGGCGAACGCCCCGGCCATCACCGCGCAACCCACCGCCGCCAGTACCAACTGGCTCAGCGGCGGCACCAGCACGTCCATGGCGATGTCCAACAGCGTGCCGTCCCGCTTCCGCAGGCCGTCCTTCAGCAGCGGCCACCCGTGCAGCTTGCGCATCTGCGCGCGGCCGCCCTCCCAGCGCTGACGCTGCGAGCGGCTCTGCTTCTCCGCGGACACCATCTCCCCCAGCACGTCCGCCTCCCAGACGTAGTGCACGCGGAAGCCGTTGCGAGCCAGGCGGATGCCGTACTCCAGGTCCTCCACCACGCTGAAGGCGTCATGCGGCACCTGGGCCAGCGCGTGGTGCGTGAAGCACATGCCGTTGCCGCGCAGGCCGCACGACACGCCCAGGGCCTCGCGGCCCTGTGAGCGCACCTTGTGGAACATGCCCAGGGCAATGGTCATCAACCGCGTGCGCCAGGACGCCGTGGGGTTCATCACCCCGTAGTGCGCCTGCATGGCGTGCGCGACTTTGAGCCCGCCCTTCGCGCCACCGGCCTCCTTGCCCTCGACACCCTCGATGCGCTTCGCGAAGGCGGTCAGCAGGTTGGGCGACACCACCGTGTCCGCGTCCACCACCACCACCGCCTCGGCGAAGCCGTCCTGCTGGCTGAACTCGAAGGCGTGGGCCAGCGCGTAGCCCTTGCCCCGCTTCGTCGTGTCCTGCCGCTCCAGGACGAAGGCGCCGGCCTCGCGCGCCTTCTGCGCCGTCGCGTCGGAACAGTTGTCCGCCACCACGATGATGCGCCGCAGGTGCGCCGGGTAGTCGACCTCGGACAGGTTCTTCACCGTCCGGGCGATGCCCAGCTCCTCGTTGTGCGCGGGGATGATGATGTCGAACTTTCGCGGCCCGATGCGCGTCGTCGGCGGCTGGGGCCGATAGGAGAGCAGCGTCAGCGTCAGCAGATAGCCACACGCCACCGCCACGGGAAGCTGCGCCACGCACAGCGCCACGTCCAGCCACGTCCACAATGTCACGACATGCACCCCCGAGCGCGCTGTTCAGCGCCGCTCCAGCTCCGCCAGCACGGGTAGCTTCAGAATCCGCTCGACCTGCCACTTCTCCAGAATGCGCCGGCGGATGATGTCCAGCGCCAGCGCCGCGAAGATGCCCATGCCGATTCCGCCCACCACGCCCGCGGCGACGATGAGCTTCACCTTCGGCTTGGATGGCCGCTCCGGGAAGGTGGGCGGCGAAAGCACGCTGAAGCGGTGCTTCATGGACGCGCGGGAAATCTCCAGCTCCGTGCGCGCCTGGTCCAACCGCCGCATCTTCTCCTGGTGCCGCATCACCAGCATGCGCACCCGGTCCGCCGCCACCGACACCTCCGGGTCATCCGACGTGGCCGGCCCGCCGAACGTCGCGCCGCCCATGGCCGCCGTCGCCAGCCCGGACTCCAGCTCACCCGGGTCACCGCCGTTGCGCACGTACTCGTTGATGAGCTCCGTCATCTCCGAGCGCAGCGCAATCAACTGCGGCGAATCCTCCTGGAGCGAGGAGATGCGCTGCTCCAGGTCGGTGATGATGGGGTGCTGCGGCGAATAGATGACGCGCTGCTCGGACAGCTGGTTGCGCAGCTCCGTCAGCCGCCGCGAGCGGAAGTCCTCCACGTCGCCAATGGCCCGGCGCTTCGTCTGAATCATGAAGCGCATCTGCGCCAGCAGGTGGTCGGTGTTGATGCCCAGCGCGGCGTTGGCCGCGGCCGCGGCACCGCCCCGCCGTCCCTTCTTCTCCTCCTCCTTCTTCTGCCGGGCCTCCACGCGCTTCACCGCCGCGTTGAGCTGGCCAATGGCCTGCTGGATGCCCGCGGCCTCCTCCACCACCTGCTTCTCTAGGATGGTGATGGCCTCCTGCACCGCGCCCATCTCCGCCGCCTGGCGCATGTCGAGGAAGTTCTGCTGCGCGGCCTGCACGATGTTGAGCGCCAGCTGCGGGTCGGTCCACTCCACGCCGATGGAGACGGTGCCCGTGCCGCCCTCCACGCCGACAATCATCGCCTGCTCCAGCATGGCGGTGAGCGCGTCGCGCTTGTCGTCGTCCGACATGGCCACCGGCGGCTTGCGCAGCACCTTCTCCTTCAGCCGGTTCAGCGGCGAGCGCTGCAGCTCCCAGTACTCCACCAGCTTCGCCTGCGCGACGATGGACTTGAGGTTGTCGTGCTTCATCACCATCTCCCACGCGGCGCGCGTGGGCTGGTCCGCGTCCACGGGGATGGAGCGCCCAGGGTTGGCCAGCGAGGAGATGATGAAGTTGCGCTGCGTCAGCATCCGCGTCTCCACGCGGTACTTGCGCGGCATGATTTTGCTGACGCCCACCGCCATGGCGGACACCGCGCCCATCACCATCAGGGCGAGGAACCAGTGCCGCATTACCGCGTTCTTCAAGAAGAAGACCGCGTCGATGGCGAAGCCCCAGTCGATGAGGTCCGCGGGCGCGTTCGTCTCCGGGCGCTCCGGAGTGAACGCGGGCCGCGGCGGCACCAACTGGGGGCGCGGCCCGGGAGCCCCGGGCGCGGGGACCGTCACGGCGCCCTCCTGGCCCCAGTGCTCTTGAGGAGCGACTGCACCCGCCGGGTGAACTCCTCCTGGGTGAAGGGCTTGCCCAGGTAGCCGTTGGCGCCGGCCTCCTCGGCGTGCGCCTTGTCCTCCGGCAAGTCCCGGGCGCTCACCACCAGCACGGGCACGTCCGCCATCGTCGCCGAGCGGCGGATGTGCTCGCAGAGGTCATAGCCGGAGATGTCCGGCAGCGTCAGGTCCAGACACACGAGGTCAGGACGCGCGGCCGTCTCCAGGTGCTTGAGCGCGGCGCGGCCACTGGGCAGCTCCACGACCTCCTTGAACCCCATGTCCCGCAGGTAGTCGCCCAGCATCTTCCGGAAGAAGGGGGCGTCCTCCACCAAGAGGACCGTGTGCAGGTCGGACTCCATCCGTCGTCAACCTTTCTGAAACTCGCTCAGCCGAACCCGAGCCGTGGCACCCAGACGAGGACGCCATACGTGTATGCCGCGTTGAAGAGGACGAACCAGAGGATGGCCTTCTTCAGCCCCCGCATCGGATGCGGATCCCTCGCCGCCTTGGCTGGCAGGGCGATGGTGAGGATGAGGACGGACATCAAGATGAGCTTCGCCATGGCGCCAGCCCTCAGAGAATACCAGTTTGCCGCACGGAGAGGCCCAGCGTCGCGGCCCACGTCAGCCGGGCCGCCGGCAGTTCGGGCGAGCGGCTCCACGTCCCGCGGAGGTCGGTATCCACGGACACCCACCGTGTGAGAATCCAGGAACCAGTGAAGCCTCCGGAAAGGATGCTGTCCCCACTACTTCCGCCCACGGCCGCGGCGCCGCCGCCAATGGCGGACACGCGCACGCGGGGCCCCAGGGCCCAGGTCCCCGTCAGCGTCAGGTCCGCCCGAGGGTAGACGCGCGCCGTGAGCCGGTCCGTGAAGGGGACGAGCCGCAGGTCCGCCCGGCCGTTGAAGTCCGCGGTGCGCGAGGGAATCCGGTGGCTCACCCCGACATTCAGGTTGGGGAGCAGCTCCGTCCGGGGCGCGTCCAGCGGGCCGGGCTCGGGCTCGCCTTCGCCGGGGGGCACGGGGATGGCGTGCACCACGCTCACGCCCGCTCCGGCCTCCAGGGAGGTGCGCCTGTCCACCCGGTGCCCCCAGGCCTCCCGCAGCGTGACGATGGTGTTGTTCGCCCCGGTGGAGAAGCGCGCGTAGTTGAAGGCCACGGAGGTGGTGATGGCGCTCAGGGGTGACAGCGCATGGCTGAGGGACACGTCCGCGCGCGGGCCATACTGCATGGGCACCGCTTCGCGGGCGGGCCCGTCCAGGCCGCCGCTGATGGAGAAGCCGCCGGAGCCGGTGAGGTTCCACCGCCGCCCCAGCCAGCCGGTGTCCGCCGTCAGCGTCGTCGCGGAGGAGAGGAAGTAGACGGTGTCCGCCTGGGGCAGGGGCTGCAGGGGCCCGCCGCTTCCGGGAGGCCGCTGCGGCCCGTCGGGGTCCGTGCCCGGTGTGCCGCCGGGCAGGGAGCCCAGGTCCGTGGTGAGGAGGTTGACGCTGCCCAGCACCAGCTCCTCCGACAGGCGCAGGGACAGGCCGCGCTCGGGGCGCCACAGGCCGGCCAGGCGGCCCATGTGCTGGATTTCGGTGCGCGCGCGGGCGGTGACTTCGCGCAGGCTGATGCGCGGGGCGTACTCCACCTGGAGCGCGGCGTTGCCGTCGCGAATCTCCAGGCCCAGGAGCGGGGTGACGTCGGTGTCGCCCGCGACACGGGGGGCCTCGGGGGCGGGGTCCTCGTTGGAGCGCAGGCGCGAGTCGACGCGCGCGGCCGTGGCGTAGCTGACGGAGGCGGAGGACACCTCCAGCAACGCGACGGTGAGGACCGTCCCCAGCACGGGTTATTCCACCACCACCACGTCACCGGGGCGCAGGCGGAAGGTGGGCGCGCGCCCCTCGGCGTGGATGAGGTCGTCGTAGCGGAAGCGGATGCGCTCGGGCGCGGCGCCCTCTTCCTGGCGCATGACGAAGATGCGGTCCTTGTGGGCGTACTCGGTGAAGCCGCCCGCGCCGGCCAGGGCCTGCAGCAGGCTGGCGCCCGGGTCGATTTCCAGCGGACCGATGCGGTTGACCTCGCCCACCATGGTCACCTTGATGGGGCGCGCCATCTCCAGCGCGACGGTGACGACGGGGTGGTTGATGTAGTCCTTCAGCCGCGTCTGGATTTGCTGCGACAGCATGGCCGGCGTGTGACCGGCGGCCTCCACGTCGTCCAGGAAGAGCAGGCTGATGCGGCCGTCCTCGCGCACGCGGGCCTGCGTGGTGAGCGACTCCTGGTTCCACACGCGGATGTTGAGCAGGTCGCCCGCGGCGATGCGGTACGCCGAGTCCACCGGGGGCGGCTTCTCCTGGTAGTCATCCACCCAGGTGTACTTGCCCAGGCCCCGGCAAGCGGGCGCGAGCAGCAGCAGCGCGGCGCAGGCGAACGAGCGCCAGGGATGGCGCGGGGCGGAAGGCGGCTGGCGGTGCGTGGACGGCATGAGCGGCGGAATTCTCCTCACGGGGTGGGCGCGGCCTCGGGGGCGGGGTTTCCACGGCGGCGGGCGATGCGCACCACCTGGAGCACCTCGCCGGGGCGCACCGCGCCGGTGACCAGCACCGCGACGATGTACAGCACGGCCTCCACGGTGATGCGCACCCACGGGTTCAGGGAGGCCAGCAGCGTCTGGTCCAGCACGGCGATGGCCACGCAGATGACGGCCGTCTTGGCCATCATGGACACCAGGCGCGCGTCGAAGGCCGCCTTGCCCATGCGCCCCAGCAGGCTGATGGTGACGCAGATTTCCATGAGCAGCATGGACAGCGCCGTGCCCGCCGCGCCGCCGCCGTTGCCCAGCGCCGAGAGCATCAGCGGAATCAGCAGCAGGTTGAGCAGGGGGATCAGCACCACGCTGCCAATGACGCTGGTGATGGTCACCCACCACTCGCGGTTCGTCATGGTCAGCCACAGGCCGGCGTTCATCGTCACGAAGGCCAGCACGAACAGCGGCGACATCAGCCGCAGCGGCATGGCGGATTCGGAGAACGCGCCGCCCATCAGCCCCACCCACAGCGGAGCGCCCAGGACGATGAGCATCATCATGGGCACGGTGACGGCCAGCGTGCCCTCCAGCGAGCGGCGCGTCAGGTTCGTCAGCTCCGCCTCGGAGCGCTCGGCCGCACGGGACGCCAGCGGCATCAGCACCCAGCCGAACACCGGGTTGAGGAAGAAGGTGAGGCCCGCGATGTTCCACGCCGCGCCATACCAGCCCACCTCTTCGTGGCTGGAGACCATGCCCAGAATCATCACGTCCAGGCGCCCGTTGGCCGCAAGCGCCGCGCCGGTGATGAAGAAGGGCAGGCTGGCCTTGAGCACCTTCAGCGTGGCCGGCACGTCCACCTTGAAGGTGAGGCCCATGTGTTCGCGGGCCAGGTACCAGCCCACGCCCAGCTTCACGGCTTCCGACGCCACCAGCGGCACCGCCAGCCACGGCAGCGGCAGGCCCGCCACGGCGACGGCCAGCAGGCCTCCGCCCCACACCAGCTTGGTGACGATGTTGGAGACGGACAGCCCCGCCACCTTGCCCTTGGCGTGCAGCAGCGCGGCCACGGAGGCGTTGATGATGATGAGCGACTGGGCCAGCGCGAAGACGTAGACGAGCTGGCGCACCTCGGGCGGCTCATCGAAGTGGGCCATCACCAGCGCCATGGCGCCCATCAGCGCTGCGGTGAGGCCCAGCCGCAGCAGCAGCGTGCTGCCGAAGAAGTCGCTGGCGTGCTCGGGCCGGCGCGACACCTCCTTGCGGATGTACATCTCCAGGCCCAGGTGGGTGGCGATGAAGAAGACGGCGGAGAAGCTGTCGGCGTAGTTGAAGCGCCCGAAGCTCTCCGGTCCCAGGTGGGCCGGCAGCAGGAAGCGCACGCCCATGGCGATGGCGTACGTGGCCAGCAGCGAGCCACCGAGTTGGAGCCCGTTGCGCACCGCGCCCATCGCCTCATGCGAGCGCTCGCGCTCGCCCGCGTCCTGCGAAATGGAATGGCTGGGACTGTTCACGGTGGGAGCGTGCGGACCCGGCGCCGGCCAGGACTGCCCGGGTGCATAGAAAACGAGCGGGGGCGGCACGTCAATGCCGCCCCCGCAAAGGTTGGGTTGCCTGAAGGCTTGCTAGCTGGCGCCGCGGCCCGTGAGCACCACCGGCACCGTCTGCAGCAGCAGGCGCAGGTCGCTCGTCAGGCTCCAGTGGTCGATGTACTGCATGTCCAGGTACATCCACTCCTCGAAGGAGATCTGGTTCCGTCCTGACACCTGCCAGATGCAGGTGAGTCCAGGACGCACCGACAGGCGGCGGCGCTGCCACGTCTCGTACTTCGCCACCTCGGTGGGCACCGGCGGGCGCGGCCCGACGATGCTCATCTCCCCGCGCAGCACGTTGATGAACTGGGGCAGCTCATCAATGGAGAACTTGCGGATGAAGCGGCCGATGCCGGTGATGCGCGGGTCGTGCTTCATCTTGAAGACGGGGCCCGTCTGCTCGTTGAGCGCGGCCAGCTTCTCCTTCAGCTCCTCGGCGTTCACCACCATGGAGCGGAACTTCAGCATGTAGAAGGGCTTGCCGTTCTGCCCCACGCGCAGCTGCTTGAAGAAGATGGGGCCCTTGGAGGTGAACTTCACCGCCAGCGCCACCATGCCCAGCAGCGGCAGCAGCGCCCACAGCGCCGCAGCGGACACGCAGATGTCGAACAGGCGCTTCATCGCCATCTGGTGCGGCTTGGGGCTCACCGCCGCGAAGTGCAGGAAGCCGTCCGCCACCGCGCGGCGCTCCACCGGGCGGGCGCGGTCCAGGCGGAAGCTGTGCGCGGGCAGCGCGAAGGGCACGCCGAAGCGCTCGGCCAGCTTGATGGCCGCCTGCATGGACTCGCCCTGCTTCAGCGTGTTGCCGGCGATGTACACCTCATCCACCGCGGTGTTGCGGAGGATGTGCTCCAGGTCGTCCACCGAACCCATGACCGGGCCGGGCAGCTCTCCCACGGAGCCGTTGTCGTCGTGGAAACGCACGTAGCCCAGAATCTGCCGGCGGCCCCGGTTGGCCAGGTCCTCACCGGTGTAGCGGCCCATGGCGCCCGTGCCCACGATGAGCACCGCGTCCATGGGGCGCTCCTGCGAGGCCACCGGGCGGAAGACGAACAGGCGCAGGAGCAGCGTCACCGGCCAGAAGATGAACAGCAGCGGGCCCACCACCGGCGACGTCACCACCGCCGGCATCGCCACGCTGCCCAGCGTCAGCACCGTCACCACCGCCAGCGTCGTCACCGACACCAGCGCCACGTGGTCCAGCTTGCTGCGCTCGGCGAAGCGCGAGTCGTACAGGCACAGCGCGGTGCCCGTCACAATCCACACCACCCACGCCGCGAGCACCAGCCCAGACACCTTCCAACCGGACTCCGCCGACAGCTCGCCGCTCAGCCACGCCGAGCCCACCAGCACCGACGACAGCAGCACGAGGTCCACCGTGAGGTTCAGCTTCGCCGCGAACCCTGGGGCCAGCTTGGGCGGCCCCTGCACCTCTTCAATTGCTTGTCCCTGAGCGTTGGCCGACCCAGGAGCACCGACCACCGCCGCACTTGCCGTTGCGCCGCTCATCGTGTCCACCCCCCTCTGCTCACTTTCGTGCAGTTGAAGCAGAGGTCGCCGTTGAGGCTATAAATGTTCAAGTCGGAAGGAAACCAGTTTTGCCTGATATCGCGGCGAGGTGCAACCCCTGCCGCGTCACTAAGACGTGACCGCAGGTGAAATCTTGCGATCGCCCTACCCAGGTTCGAGTTCACCGAGCGTCGCCAACACATTGTGCTTCACCGCGGCTCCCCGCGTTTCCTTCGTCACGGTTTCTTTGCATTTACGGTGCCGCTCTGACGCGAAGGCACGGATGATGCCAGTCGCCGGGGGCGCCCTGGAAGGATGCCTGGGGTTTCAAGAGGTTACACCTGCGACAGGCGTTCGGGCCCGGTGTAGACGTTGAAGCGCTCGTTCCGGGCGAACGCGGCCAGCGTCATGCCCGAACGCAGGGCCAGATCCACTGCGAGGGAGCTGGCGGCGGAGACGCCCGCGACGATGGGAATGCGGGCCATGGCGGCTTTCTGGACGATCTCAAAGCTGACGCGTCCACTGACGGCGAGCACCGCGGGCTGACGCGTCAGCGGGAGGCGGGGGGCCCGGGGGCCCCGCACGGTGCCGGCCAGCACCAGCGTCCCGACCACCTTGTCCACGGCGTTGTGGCGGCCCACGTCCTCATGGGCGGCCAGGAGGTGGCCGTCGGCGTCGAGCACGGCGGCGGCGTGGACGCCTCCGGTGCGGGCGAAGTTGCGCTGCACGTCGCGCAGGCGCTCGGTGGCGCGGGCCACGGCGTCGGGGTGGAGCACCGGGCCGGGCGGCAGGGCCGGGCACACGGCGAGCAGGTCATCCACGCTGCGCCGGCCGCACACGCCACAGGCGGAGGTGGTGAGGGTGCCCCGGCGGGCGGTGCTCACGCGCTCCACGTCGAGGAAGGCGCCGGGGGCGGGGGTGACTTCGATGACGTTGCCGAAGCCCTCCTCGCCGGGCCGTCCGCAGTGTGCCAGCCCGCCCAGGTCGTCCACGCTCTGGAGGATGCCCTCGGCGAAGAGGAAGCCGGTGGCCAACTCGCGGTCATGTCCTGGCGTGCGCATGGTGGTGGCCACCGAGTCTCCGCTGACGCGAATCTCCAGAGGCTCCTCCACCGCGATGTCGTCCTCCTGGGCCGGGAGCAGCGTGGCGCCGTTCCACCGCTGGACGAAGCGGCGCGTGACGCCGCGCGCATCCACGGGGGGCAGGGGCGCGGGGCGCCTCGGGCGCAGGTGGGCCAGGATGAGGTCCGCCACGGCGCGCACGTCGTCGGGGTGCAGCACGCGCAGGCCGGGTGGGAAGTCCGTGGGGAGTGCGGGCTCGGAGGAGAGCACCGCGAGGACCTCCGGGCGCGAGGGCGCCAGCGGCGGGCCCAGGCCCTCCCGCCACACCTCCAGCTTGGGGAGGGGGCCGTCCTTCCAGCCTTCGACGAGCACCAGCTCCACGGCGCCCGCGGAGCGCTCGAGCAGCGATGGAAGCGCGTCCGAGAGGGCAGTGGCCGTTGTGAGCTGGACACCCGCGGGCGTGGTGAAGCCGGTGAGCACGGCGCCCGCGTCCTGGTAGCGGGCGGTGTCGCTGCCGGGCCGGTGCAGCGGATGGGCGTCGGAGGAGTGCTTCACCACGGCCACGCGCAGGCCTCGCGCGGCGAGCTCGGGAACGAGCCGGGTGAGCAGCGTCGTCTTGCCGGCGCCGGACCAGCCCACCACGCTGAGCGCGGGGACGCGGCTCATGCCAGTGCGCCCACGGGGGTGAAGGTGGGCCGGTCGAAGAGCTCGACGTCGACGAGGTCGTCTTCGGCGAAGTCCGCGCGGCCCGGTGGGAGGAGGGCCCAGCCCTCGCCGTGGACGTTCTGGAGGATCTGCCCGGCGCCCTGGGGGCGGAGCACGGCGCGCGGAGCGAGGCCGTCCCGGGCTTCCAGGGTGGTGGTGATGAGGTAGGTGAGGCCCGCCTGCTTGCGGCGTGCTTCGGAGAGGTGGGCGCGGACGCGGCGGCGCGTCTCCAGCACACCTTGGTGCTTGAGCAGGAGCAGGCGCGCGAACTGGTCGAACGCCACGGTGGCCGCGCCGGGATTGCCGGGCAGCACGACGACGGAGGTGTCACCCAGCCGGGCCACGGCCACGGGCTTGCCGGGCTTGAGCGCGACGCCGTCCACGAAGAAGCGGGCGCCGAGCGTGGCGAGCACGCGCTTCACCAGGTCCTTGTCGCCCACGGAGGCGCCTCCAGTGGTGATGAGGACATCCACCTGCGGGGCCAGTCGCGAGAGCGCATCGCGCAGGGCGCTCTCGTCATCGCGGGCGCGGTCGAGCTGGCGGACATCCGCGCCGGCCTCGCGGGCGAGCGCGGCCACGAGGACGAGGTTGCTCTCGTACACCTGGTGGGGCAGGGCCGGCGTGCCAGGAGGGACGAGCTCATCGCCGGTGGCGAGCACGGCGACGCGCGGCGCGGGGCGCACCCAGACGTCCGTGGCGCCCATGGACGCGAGCACGCCGAGCACGGCGGCGCCCACGCGCTGGCCCGCGTCGAAGAGGGGGGTGCCGGTGAGGACTTCCTCTCCGGTGCGGCGGATGTCGTTGCCGGGCGGCACGGTGATGAAGACGTCCACGCAGGCGCCGTCCTCGGCGGCGCGTGCGGCCTCCTGGCGGACGATGGCGTCTGCGCCGGGGGGCAGGGGCGCGCCGGTGAAGACGCGCGCGGCTTCTCCAGGCCGGAGGGGCGTGGAGGGGAGGGCGCCGGCGAAGATGGTGCTGGTGACGCGCAGGCGCGCGGGCCGGTCGCGGGAGGCGCCCTGGGTCTCCTCGGCGTGCACGGCCCAGCCGTCCATGGCTGAGTTGTCACAGCCGGGCAGCGAGCGGGAGGCCGTGACGGGGGTGGCGAGGAACCGGCCCTGGGCATCGAGGAGCGGCACGCGCTCAGGTACCGCCGGGGCGATGGCGTCGAGCGCGGCTTGCCGGGCGGAGTCGAGGGGCGTGAGGGGCATGGAAGCGCCGCAGCCTATGTCGTGGAGCGCCCGCTGTGTCCACGGGGGCAAGGGCCACTTCGTCTGGGGGCGTGCGTGGGCGGACAGATAAAGTGGCCGCGGCAGGCGCGCGAACGGGGCACGAGCATGGAGCGGATCCGCACGGAGTTCCCGGAGGTGACGCTGGCCATCCTCGCGGGAGGGCAGGGCCGGCGCCTGTCTGGCGTGCCCAAGGGGCTGTTGGAAGTGGAGGGGCGCACGGTGCTGGAGCGGCTCCTGGCGCTGGCCCCGTGCTTCAAGGACGTCTTGCTGGTGGCGAACGTGCCCGGGCCCTATGCACGCTTCGGGTTGCGCACGGTGGCGGACGTGGTGCCAGGCAAGGGAGCGCCTGGCGGTGTTCATGCGGCGCTGGTGGCCGCGCGCACGCCCTGGGTGGTGGCGGTGGCGTGCGACATGCCGTTCATCACGACGGAGGTCCTGCGGGTGTTGCTGGGCGCGCGGGATGACGGCGTGGACGCGGTGTGCTTCGAGGCGCGGGGCAGGCTGGAGCCGTTGCTCGCGGCGTACCGGTCGGCGCTGGCCCCGGCGTGGGGGGCGGCACTGGCGACGGATCCGTCGATGCGGGAGCTGTTGTCCGGAGTGCGCACGCGGCTGTTGTCCGAGGCCGTGCTGCGCGCGGTGGATCCGTCACTCCGCTCCCTGGCGAACGTGAACACCCCCGAGGACCTGTCGCGCTACGGTGTGGCGCTGCCGTCGTGGCGGGGGTGAGGGTTCAAGGCATGTGGGGGTAGCGCTCCACGCGTCCCTCTGGAGAGACGGCATACAGCTCGAACCAGTCGTATTCCAGCGTCACACCTGGGCCGAACTCCGGGCACTTGTCGACCCGGCGGTTGACCCGGACGAAGTACCACCCGGACTGGTAGCCAACGACGAACTCCAGGGCGCGGGGTGAGAAGGCACACGACTTCGTGGAGGTCTTCGGAAAGCGCTTCAGGACTTCTTGAAGCGCTGCGTGAGCGGCCAGGACCGCCGGACCATCCAACGTTCCAAGAGGCTCCAGCTCCGTTTCAGGCCAGGGGATGGCGGCCGGCTGGGTGGGCACAGTGCCTGCGTCGGCGCGCGATGGCGCCAGATGGGGACGGGGCGAAGTCGTCCCCACGTCTGCTCCTGCATCACGGGCGAGTCCGGGAAGGGCTCCCCCGTCCGCGAGCAATGAGACGAGTACGATGAGGTGGTGGGGGCTCAGCATGTGGCACCTTGGGCCCTGCTAGTGGCGTAGCGCTGGAGTGCAGTCAGGCGGGACTCCTTGGGGCCGGAACGTGCTGGGCCGCCCAGGTTGGCAGTTCGCATGAAACCGCCAGTGCTTTCCTCCCTCATCCCATTGGTAGACCTGCCCCTGCTGATTCCATTTGTAGAAGAGAGGCGCGTCGCGTTGCCCCGTGGCGAGCCAACCCCACGCAGGAATCAGCTGGCCTCTTGAGTCACGAGCCAGCTTCCCCGAGGGCGTTGTTCCATAGGCGACCATGATCCAAACACCCTCGCCGGATTTCGCAAGAGGCCACACCGAGAGGTCCTGACTACTGATTCCGGAGCCACAGGGATGGTTGTGCGCGTACCCAAAGATAGGGAGTTCTCGTCCGAAATCCGCATCATCGACCCCACCCCACGGTGGCTGGCAGGTCCCGGATGCGTTCGCCACGTTTCGAAGCGGCCAGGACACCCTCCAGTCCTCCGGCGTTCGGTAGAGGGCAACGCAATACTCTGCGGCATCCGGACGAGGGCGGCCAGTGCTTGCATCGCATGCGCCGGTGCTTCCGGGGAGCGCCATCAACGCAGTGAGGGTGGGGATGACCAGGTCGTCTGGAACGGTGGCCGAATCCGAGAACACCGCAGGCACTTGAGGCCAGGGCCCTGGTGCCACGGGAAACGCGTCCTCGCCTCCGAGCTTGGGCACCTCCGCATGCGTGTAGTGGCTGCGCCCGCTCGAACAAGCGATGCCTAGCGCCATCAGGAGCAGGCAGCCCTCGCGGTAGCCGTGCTTCATGGTGCCTCCCCCGGCAATGCCCTTCGACGTCGAATCGCGCCAACGTACTACGCTCCGAGAGCAAGCAACCAGGCAGCACCCCCTGCGTCACCATGACTCATGGACCACCGCGGCCGGGAGTGGGAAACAGGCGGGGGAGAACCTCATGCTGAAGACCCCTCTTGGACGTTTCCGTGCCGTGGCCCTCGCGGAGGGCCTGTCCGTCATCGCGCTCTTCTTCATCGCCATGCCTTTGAAGTACGCCGCGGGCATGCCGCAGGCCGTGAAGTTCACCGGCTGGGTCCACGGCCTGCTCTTCGTGCTCTACCTCTTCGCGCTCATGGAGGCGGCCATCACCTACCGCTGGTCCTTCGTGCGCGTGGTGGGCGGCGTCTTCGCGTCGCTGCTTCCCTTCGGCACCTTCGTCTTCGAAGCGCGCCTGCGCCGTGAAGCGGCCGAGCCGGCCGTCGAGCCCGCACCCTGAGCCACGTCGCGCACCGGACGTGACAGGTGGGACGCTCCGCACCAAGGCCGCCCGGAGTTCGCGCGGGCGGCCAAGCTGTGCCAGCATCTCGCGCGTTCTCCGACGGGAGGTCAGCATGGAGCGCGGCAAGTGGGACACGCCAGAGGATGTGGAGCGCGAGCTGAGCTCGCGGCTCGCGCTCGTGGAAGCGTCCGAGGGCATTCGCGGCATGCACTTCGCGGCCGTCCTCGACACCGTGCGTTTCCTCGGCGGTGAGCAGGCGGTGGCTCCCATCCAGCAGGGCGGTGACTACCCCGCCGACCTGGACACCACCGAGCTCTACCCCGTCCCGCCCTTCATGCGCGTGTTCTTCTCCGCGGCCCGGCTGCTGGCACCGCAGCTCGGCGGCGTCGAGGAGGCCATGCGGCAGCTCGGCGTCCAGGGCACGCTGGCCTTCATCAACTCCATGTTCGGCGCCGAGGTCCGGCAGCAGGTGGGCGGCGAGCCCAAGCGCCTCGTGGAGATGCTCCCCGAGGCCTACCGCATGGCCATCAACTTCGGAGAGCTGCAGGTGGCGTGGACGGGCCCGCGCTCGGGCCGCATCCACATGCGCCGCATCTTCACCCCCGTGGCCTACAACGAGGGCATGCTCGAAGGCGCGCTGCTGGCCGTGGGCGCCCAGGACATCCAGGTGCGTGGCGGACAGACGTCCCTGCTGGACAGCGAGTACACGCTGTCCTGGGACTCGTGACCTGCTGCGTGTCGCGGATGCAGTAGGCCGCGGTACGTGCCGCGGTTTCTCGCCTCGCGAGAATGGGCCACTGCCAGTGCTGGCCCGTACACATCTGCTGGATGAATCGTGGTGGGCTCTCTGTCACGCGGCTGATCCACGCATGACATCGACGCGACTGTTCACAACCATGACGAAATAAATGATGTTCCTCCGCGCCCATTGGCTAGAAGTGGGCGCCGAGCGCCCGGACATGTGCGCCGGGCCTACGCAACGGAGGGACGTCTCATGAAGGCAAACAACTGGAAGAACCTGGCCGCAGTGGCGGGCGTCATGGTGTCGGTGAGCGCTGGCGCTCAGGAGTCGTCGGGGAGCTTCGGTTCGGAGGGGCAGTTCGTCATCAGCACGGATGCCTCCGCGAGCCTGGGTTACTCCACGCAGGGCAGCGGCGTCGGCTACATCTTCCTGGAGCCCGGCGCGGACTACTTCCTCAAGAAGAACCTGTCCGTCGGTAGCGGCCTCCAGGTCCGCGCGCTCTTCGGCAGCGGTGACACGATTGCCGCCTTCGGCCTGAACGCGCGCGTCGGCTACAACATCCCGCTCTCCGACCGCATCTCCGTGTGGCCCAAGGGCCAGGTGTCGCTGTACATCGGCGACGACATCCTGCCCTTCGCCAACTCGGCGCTCCCCGCCGACGTCACCGTCATCCTGGAAGGCTACGCGCCCTTCCTCTTCCACGTGACGCCGCACTTCTTCGTGGGCGGTGGCCCGCGCCTGGCCTTCGGCCTGGGCAATGACGTGGAGGTGAACTTCAGCGTCGCCTCCACCATCGGCGGCTACTTCTAGTCTCCGCTCCTCCGCGTCTCTCGAGGACGTGGACGTGCGTGTGGTGCATCAGGGGCCTCGGACGAGGTGGGACGCTGCGCCCACCGCGTGCCGGGGCCCGCTTCATTTCCAGCCAAGGGCCCGGGCCGCCGCCGTCAGTGGCTCCGCTGCTGAACGGGGCCGCCCTCGCGCGACAGGTTCAGCGCGGTGCCCACCAGCGCGAGGTGGCTGAAGGCCTGCGGGAAGTTGCCCACCATCTTGTGGGCCACCGGGTCGTATTCCTCGGACAGCAGGCCCACGTCGTTGCACAGGCCCAGCAGGCGCTCGAACAGCGCGCGCGCCTCGTCCTTGCGGCCCATCAGCGCCAGCGCGTCCGCCAGCCAGAAGCTGCACGCCAGGAAGACGCCTTCGCCCGGAGGGAGGCCGTCCCGCGTCTCGTGCGTGTGGTAGCGGCGCACCAGTCCGTCGTGGCACAGCTCGCGGCGGATGGCCTCCACGGTGCCGCGCACGCGGACGTCGTCGGGTGGGAGGAAGCCCACCATGGGAATCAACAGCAGGCTGGCGTCCAGGGCCTGGCTGCCAAAGGCCTGGGTGAAGGTGTTGCGGCGCGCGTCGTAGCCCCGCGCGCAGATGTCCGCGTGCATCTGCGCCCGCAGCGCCTTCCAGTGCTCCACCTGCGCGCCGCGCATGCCGCGCAGGTCCGCCGTCTTCACCATCCGGTCCATGGCCACCCAGGCCATGACCTTGGAGTGGGTGAACTGCTGTCGCCCGCCGCGCACCTCCCAGATGCCCTCGTCGGGCTGGTCCCAGTGGCGCTCCACGAAGCGCAGCAGGTGCACGCTCACGTCCCAGGCCTCGGCGTCCGAGCAGACGCCGTGACGGAGCGCGTGGTAGAGGCAGTCGGCAATCTCGCCGAAGACGTCCAACTGGAACTGGCCCACGGCGGCGTTGCCGATGCGCACCGGGCGCGAGCTCGCAAAGCCCGGCAGCCACGGCAGCTCCAACTCGGTGACGCGGCGCTCTCCGGCCACGCCGTAGAGGATTTGGAGCTCGTCGGGCTCTCCGGCCACCGCGCGC
The DNA here is from genome assembly GCF_006547355.1 of Myxococcus sp. AB036A. Taxonomy (NCBI): domain Bacteria; kingdom Pseudomonadati; phylum Myxococcota; class Myxococcia; order Myxococcales; family Myxococcaceae; genus Myxococcus; species Myxococcus sp. AB036A. Next base: position 55,850 of record NZ_VHLC01000045.1, read on the forward strand.
AGCAGCCAGTCCCGCCAGGCCTGGGCTTCCTGGGTGTAGCCGGCGTCCAGCAGGGTCAGCAGCGTCAGCGTGGCATCCCGCAGCCAGCAGTAGCGGTAGTCCCAGTTGCGCACGCCGCCCATCCGCTCCGGCAGGGACGTGGTGGGCGCGGCGACCACGCCGCCGGTGGGGGAGTAGGTGAGCGCCTTGAGGGTGATGAGCGAGCGCAGCACCTGCGCGCGCCAGGGGCTCTCATGGATGCAGCGGCGCGCCCAGGCGCGCCACCACCGCTCCGTGTCCGCGCGCGTGAGGAAGGGGTCCGGCGGCTGCCGGGGCGGAGGCAGGTGCGAAGGATGCCAGGACAGGACGAAGGCCAGGCGCTGCCCTTCCGGCACGGCGAAGTCCGCGAGCACATGGCTGTGCTCCAGACGCAGCGGCAGCTCGGTGGACAGGTAGAGCGCGTCCGGGCCGGCCTTGGTGCTGACGCCTCCCGGAATCAGGCGGGCCCAGGGCGTGCGGTCGCCGTAGCCGAAGCAGGGGGCGAACTCCAGGTGGAGCGGCACCTGTCCGGTGCGGGCCTCCACGATGCGAATCAACTGCGGCGTGTCCTCGCGCAGCGGCATGAAGTCGCACAGGCGCACGGTGCCGGCGTCGGTGTGGAACTCCGTCTCCAGTACCAGCGTGTCGCGCACGTAGCGGCGGTGGACGCGCCGCACGGGCACGGTGGGGGCGATGCGCCAGAAGCCATGCCGCGGCTCACCCAGCAGCGCCGCGAAGCACGCGTCCGAGTCGAAGCGCGGCCAGCACAGCCAGTCGACGGCGCCGTCATTCGCCACCAGCGCGGCGCTGTGCGTGTCTCCAATGAGGGCATGGGCTTCGATGGGCAGCGCCATGCGGGAAAGCTAGGGACGCCTCCCGCGGCGTGTCCCTCCAGGAGCACCCGGAGCGGCGGGCCGTCCACGGGCCCCGCGGATGGCGGAGGAGGGGGCAGCCGCCCGCTCGCGACGCATCGACGCCATGCGACAAGACATGGGGCATGAACAGGGAATGCCGCGGCGCGCGAACCACTCCCGGTATGGGGTTGCCCGGACATGACTGTCCATGCGGGCCGGCCATTCTCGATTGGCGTTGGTCCTCCGCGCGGGGTTCCCGAGGGGGGGCGCGGTCTGGTGTTTCATCCGCATGTTTCACCCGCATGCGGGCCTCGCGGCGGCCCCGCGCGCCAGGCGGGGAGGCGCGTACTGCTTCCTACCCACGTACCAGGTTGCGCAGAAGGAAGGTCAGATTGGCGGGGCGCTCGGCCAGCCGGCGCATGAAGTACGGGTACCAGTGCCGTCCGTATGGCACGTAGATGCGTACCGGGTGACCCTCCCTCACGAGTCGCTCCTGCAAGTCCCTGCGGATGCCGTACAGCATCTGGAACTCGAAGGCGCCGCGCGGCAGTCCGCGCTTCGCCGCGTGGTCCAGTGTCGCTTCAATCATCCGTTCATCATGCGTGGCGATGCCGTGATACATGCCGCTGTCCAGCAGCACCCGCATGGTGCGAACGAAGCTGGCATCCACGTCCCGCTTGTCTGGGAAGGCCACGTCGGGCTTCTCCAGATAGGCACCCTTGCAGAGACGGATGCGGATGCGCTGTGCGCACACTTCCTTCGCGTCCTGCTCCGTGCGCCGCAAGGCGCTTTGCAACACGGCGCCGACATGGGGCTCGCCGAACTCCGCGCGCAGCTGTCGCACGATGTCCAGCGTCACCTGCGTCACCGAGCTGTCCTCCATGTCGATGCGCACGAAGGAGTCGCGGGCCGCGGCCTCGGCCACCACCGTGCGCGCGTTCTCCAGGGCCAGGGCTTCATCGAACAGCAGCCCGCACTGGGTGAGCTTCAGCGACACGTTGGCCCGCACGCCCACCGCGTCGATGCGGGCCAGCAGCCGCTGGTACTGGCGCACCTCCTCCCGCGTCTCCTCGGGCGTCTGGACGGCCTCGTTGAGGTGGTCGAACGACGCCATGAGCCCGTGCGCGGACAGCGCCTTCACGGCGTCTACGGCCTCTTCCAGCGTCTCTCCGGCGATGAAGCGCGAGGCCAGCCGCCGGAAGGGGCGCAGGCGCATGGCGGCGCTCTCCAGTCCAGGGCGGCGGGCCAGGAACAGCAGGGCGGAGCGGGGCAGGTGGGTGGCGTCGGTGGTCATGGTGTGGGTGGCGGCTCAGTCCAGGTGCTGCCGGAGGAAGTCCCCGGCCAGCGTGTTGAAGGCATCGGGGTGGCTCATGTAGGGCAGGTGGCTGGCGCCCCGGATGAGCGCCAGCCGGGCTCCGGGAATGTGCCGGGCCACGTCGCGGGCGGCGCGGGGCGGCACCAGCAAGTCCTGGCCGCCCTGGATGACGAGCGTGGGCACCTGGAGCTCATGGAGCCGGGGCATCAGGTCCGTGGCCAGGATGTCCCGCAGCCGGCGCAGCAGCTCCACCGGGGACAGGCGCCGGGCCTCGCGCACGATTTCGGCCCGGCCCTCCGGCGGCAACCGCTGGCCTCCCAGCACCCGGGCCACGGTGGGCGCCAGCAGGTACGCCAGGGGCCGGGGCGCGCGCACCAGGGTGGACAGCGTCAGGGCCAGCCGGCGGATGCGGTGCACGCTGGCCACCGGTGACACCAGCACCAGCGCCTTCACCCGCTCCGGGTGGGCCAGGGCATAGGCCATGGCCAGCAGGCTGCCGTAGGACGACCCCAGCAGGGCGAAGCGCCCCGGCAGCAGGGCCTCCGCGTGGTCCAGCACCGCCAGGTTCCACAAGAGCGGGGTGTGGGTGGCGGGGGTGCGCAGGGGCGGCGTCCAGAGCAGCAGCCTCAGCGCGTCCGTCAGTGGCTCCATGGGCGCGAAGGAACGGCCACTGGCCCCCAGCCCCGGAAGACACACCACGGTGCGTGATTCGTCCGTGTTGCCCTCTGGAAAGGTGAACAGGCGTACCGGTGTGCCTCGCACGGGGCGGCGTTCACAAGGCAGGTGGGCATAGCCCTGCTGGATGTCGTCCACATCCGGGACGAGCGGCGGGCCGTGGGGATGTCTCCCCGGGCGGGATGACAGGGCTTCACGCATGGGAATGCCTCGTCAGGAGCCGCCGCACGCTGGCGGCCACGGTGTCCCGGAAGGTCTGGAGGCGGGATTCACTGGCATCCGGAGGCGGCGGGGCGTGAGGCGTCCCCAGGTGGAAGGTGAGCCGCACGGGCCAGGGGAGGGGCCCAATGCCCATCACCAACGGCATCCGGTATTTGTCATCGTTCGTCAGGCGCACGCGCAGGCGTTCCTCGCCCGGGGGCCACCGGAAGGTGTCATCCACCCCCTGTCCGGCGAAGGGCACCACCGGCACGCCAGCGCGGGCCGCCAGCCGCGCGAAGCCCAGCGACTGCTCCCAGCGCAGCCGGTAGCGCCCGTGGCTGTGCTTGAAGGTCTCCCACGCGCCCCCCGGATAGCAGACGACCAGTGAGCCCGCCCGAAGCGCCGTCATGGCGTTCTCCCGCGTCCCCTCCACGCCGCCCAGCCATGGCAACACCGTGCGGATCAACGGGATGCGGAAGAACCCCCGTTCCGTCAGGCCCAATGGATAGCGGCCGGTGCCCTGGTGGATCAGATGAAAGAAGGCAGGTGTCTCATAACCCCAGACGCCGTGGTTCCCCACCAGCAGCACCGGGCCTTTCAATGGCAGGTGCTCGCAGCCCAGCAGCCGCGCCCGGTGGTACAGGGCCGACAGCGCCGCGCCCTGCTCGGCGAGGCGGAATACGGCCCGGCGCAGGCTGGCGAGCGGGGCATCCATGCTGGAAAAACATGGGGATGCGTGGCGTCCCCTGCCGACGGCGCCCTCCTCCTGGCCGCCGGGCAGCCGGGCGCCCCTGAGCCGGCGGGGGCCCGGACAGTGGGGGTTCGTAGGAGTTTGAGTAATGTCAGCTCGCAGGCATGCTCAGGTTGTCTGCTTCCAGGTGCATGGCGAACGTTCCGGCATGGGCAGCCCGTTCGACATCCTCATCGACCAGCATCGGGAACTGGAAGAGCGTCTCGAGCGTCTGGCATCGGGTGTGGAACCCGATGAGCTGAGGGGATTGACGGCGGAGCTGCTGGCATTGCTGAGGCTTCACTCACGACTGGAGGAGCGTTGCCTCTACCCGGTGATGGCTGGGGTGGAGGGCCGCGAGTCTTGTCGTGAGCAGACGGAAGACCATCTCACGATGCGTGAGCTGATGGCTGAGCTGGAAGAGCTGCCCTCGGGCCATTCCGAGTGGCAGGCGCGTCTGTTGACGCTGGAAGACCTGGCGGTGGCTCATTTCCAAGAAGAGGAGAATGCACGACTGCCGCAGCTCATGACTGCCCTGGATTCCCTGTCGTTGGACGACCTGCGTCGTGATTTATCGGCCACTTGGGACGAGCTGCTGTCACGCCCCCAGGTGTCCCAGGTGGCGGGGGAGGCCCCCCTGCTGGAGTCCCTGTACTGGGACGGCTAGGCCACGGCTGCCGCCGGGAAACAGGTGAGACCTGCGACAACGGGGCGAATGGTCCGTTGCTCAGTCACAACTTTTATCTCTTCCTTTAGACAAAACCTTTTTTGGAAGGTAAGGGTATGGGCAGCATCACAAGCATCGAGCATCAGCCCCCCCTAGTACTGCATTACTCTTGTCGTTCCCCAGGTGAGGATTCAACGAATGTCCGTGGATAAAGCGTTTCGCGACATGATCCGCAATGAAATCGAGGTCCAGCTCAAGCCGCTGCGTGACGTGGTCGCGCGGCTGGAGGAGGGCACGGCGGACTTGGACGCGCTCCGCAACGTGGCCGAGCGGCTGGCCCCGCTGGCCGAGGTCGTCGGGCCCCTGTTCGGCGCCCAGATTCCCGCGGCCGCCAAGGCCGGCCGTCGTGGCCCGGGTCGCCCTCCCGCGGCGCGCAGCTCCGTGACGGCGGCTCCCGCGGCCGCGGGTGGCAAGCGTCGTGGCCGCAAGCCGGCGGCGGCGGGTGCTGACGGCTCGCGCGCGTGCGCCATCATCGGCTGCGGCAAGCCCAGCCGCACCAAGGGCTACTGCGCGGCCCACTACCAGAAGCTCCGCATGCTGGAGAAGACCAACCGCCGCCCGAGCGACTGGAAGGACTACGCCGACCCGGACAGCGTGGACGACATCAAGCTGCCGCGTGGACGCGCCGCGTCCAAGGCGTTGGCGGCTGCCGCTCAGGCTGGGCACGCAGGCTAGCCAGCGGCACGCTGCCCCGGCCCGGGCAGAGAGTGACCGCGCCCCCGTCGTCCCGCTCTGTTGTCGAGAGAGGAATCGGGGTCCGCCCATGCGGGAGAGACTTGCCCGTGGGGGCTTGCACGAGCATGAATGCCCGGGCCCATGAACAAACGCGATTTGGAGCCTGGAATCATCACCGACCTGGCCGGAAGGACCACGTACGGTGATTATCTGCAGCTCGACCGGCTCTTGTCGGCGCAGGTGACGCGCTCTCAGCCGCCTCACCACGACGAGCTGTTGTTCATCATCCAGCATCAGACGAGCGAGCTGTGGATGAAGCTGCTCATCCACGAGCTGGGCGCCTGCATCCGTTACGTGCAGGCGGACCGGCTGGAGCCGTCGTTCAAGATTTTCGCGCGCGTGGCGCACATCCAACGGATGCTCTTCGAACAGTGGAGCGTGTTGGAGACGCTCACGCCGAACGAGTACCTGGAGTTCCGCGACACGCTGGGTAGCTCCTCTGGCTTCCAGAGCTTCCAGTACCGTGCGGTGGAGTTCCTGCTGGGCAACAAGGACGCGCAGGCGTTGATGCCCTTCCGCCACGTCCCCGCCATCCACGGCGAGTTGGAGCGGCTGTTCGAATCCCCCAGCCTGTATGACGAGTTCCTGCGCCACCTGTCGCGCATGGGGCATCCGGTGCCGCAGAGCCACGTGCAGCGTGACTGGCGCAAGCCCTACGAGAAGAGCCCGGAGGTGGTGGAGGTGTTCCGGCGCATCTACCAGGACGCCGAGGCGCACTGGGATGCGTATGAGATGTGCGAGAAGCTGGTGGACACCGAGGAGCGTTTCCAGCTCTGGCGCTACCGCCACATGATGACGGTGATGCGCATCATCGGCTTCAAGCAGGGCACGGGCGGCTCCTCGGGCGTGGGCTTCCTGCGCAAGGCGTTGGACCTGCGCTTCTTCCCGGAGCTGTGGGACGTGCGCACGGAGCTGACGCCGCCTCCTCCGCGCCACCGGCCCTGAACGTTCGCTCGGCTGAAGACAGTCCAGCGCCTCCCGGGGCCGTCCATTCCGGTACGGCTCCGAGGAGGGAATGACGACTGTCTGGCATGCCAGGGTGGCCGGCCACGGATTGTCATGGGCGCGGGTTAGGCTTCACGCACCATGGACGCTGCCGAACCGCTGCTCTTCGACAAGGCGTACGTCCTCTGTTACCGCACCTTCGACATCGCGGAGGAGCTGGACCTGGAGCGCGCGCGCCGGGTGCTCACGGAGGACTCGCGCCGGCTCAAGCTGTCACGGGAGAACAGTCAGTACATCCAACTGCCCAACCCGCCGCTGGCCTATGAGCTGGGCCGCCGGCCCCTGGCACTGCGGGACGGTCCCGTCACGGTGGATGTCACCGCGCGCCTGTTCGACCATGGCGCCGTGTCCATCATCCTCCAGGTGCCTGTCGTTCCGGGCACCTCGTTGAAAGCGCTCACGCGCATGGCGGATGAGCTCTATGACAGCCAGGCGCTGGAGGACCTGGCGTTGGAGTTGGTGGAAGGGGTGCGCCGCACCATCGCCCCCGCCGCGCAGGCGCCGCACCTGTGGGAGCAGAACGAGAGCTACACCGTCATCTTCGCCGAGCACATCCGTGGCAATCCCACCGCGGATGAGCTGATGACGCGCGCGGACCTGGCCCGGCTGCTCCTGGGCGAAAGCGGCACGGTGCCGCTGTCTCCGCGTGAGAGCGAATCCGTGCTCCAGTCGCGCTTCAGCTACACCATCCAAGACCTGGTCGTCATCGACTGGAACAGCGCCTTCGTCTACGAGCCGTCCGGCTCGCGAGACATCCCCGACCTGCTGGAAATCGCCAACGCGCAGTTGTTGGAGTTCCGCTACTACGACGAGCGGTTGGACGCGCACATCACCCGCATCCACGAGAAGGTGCAGGCCGCGCGGCATGGGTGGGCCACGTTGTTCCGCAGCCCCTACCGCAGCCTGGCCCGGCAGACGCTCTCCACGCTGGTGGACCTCAACGAGTTCATCGAGCGCGTGGAGAACAGTCTCAAAATCATCGGCGACTTCTACCTGGCCAAGGTCTACGAGAGCGCCGTGCGCCGCATGCGCATCCCGCCGTGGCAGGCCGCCGTCACCCGCAAGCAGCAGCTGCTGGCCCAGACGTATGGCCTGCTCAAGGGCGACGTGGACATCGACCGCTCTCACACGTTGGAGGCCGTCATCGTCCTGCTCATCGTGCTGGAAATCTTCTTCGCCTTCTTCCGCGTCTTCGAGCACTGAGGCACCCGAGGGGAATCCCGTACTTCAGGGCAACGCGCTGTGCGGTTTCCACGCTTCGTCTGGCATGGGAGAATGAGGCTTCGAGGCAGGGAGCCATGCGTCCGTGCCGGGGGGAGTGGGGCATGAATGTGCCCGGAAAAAACGTGGGAGCCGCGGTGGACCGCATGTCGCGGGCCCTGGAGCGGCTGTCCGCAGCACCGCCGGTGGTGGCGGTGCTGGAGGAATTGCTTTGCCAGGCGTCCGCCACGCTGGGGGCTTCAGGTGCCTTCCTGTGCTGGTGGGGCGGGACGGGCGACTTGAGCACGCTCACCACGCACGGCGTGGACGCGGAGGCGGCCGCCATCTGGGCTCAGCAACTGCTGGCCCAGGCGCCCGCGCCAGGTGAGCCGCGCCTGCCCCGGGTGGCGGAGGACGTGTCGCGAGACGCGCTGCTGGCCTCCGAGCCGGACGCCCTGCTCCGCCTGGGGGCCACGGCTTTGCTGTCCCAGCCGCTCTTCTTCGCCTCCGGCCTGGGCGCCGCCGGTGTGCTGGGCGTGCTCTTCCGCGAGGCGTGGCGGCCACGGGAGGAGGACCTGCGGCGCTTCGGCCTCTCGGTGAAGCTGGCGGCGCTGGCGCTGGAGCGCGAGCGCATGGCGGAGACGCTGCGCCAGTCCGTGCTGTCCGCGCGAGCGGAGGTGGAGGAGTCGGAGGTGCTGCGGCTGCGCCGCTTCCAGGCGGTGACGGAGGCCTTGGGCGGCGCGCTGTCCTCGGACGAGGTGGCGCGCGTGGTGCTGGAGCAGGGGCTTCCCGCGGTGGGCGCGGGCGTGGGCCTGGTGCACCTGATGGAGCCGGACGGGACGCTGGCGTTGAAGGCCGCGCTGGGGGTGTCCAACGCGCAGCGGGAGGCGCTCCGGGTGCCGCCCTGGCGAAGCGGTGGTGTGCCGGGGCACGGCGCGGGGGCACCCGTGCGGCTGGAGACGCCCGCCGCGGCGCGAGACGGGGTGGCGGTGCTGGGGGCGCCGGTGTGGCTGGAGACGCCCTCCGCGGTGCGGGACGTGGTGCCCTCGCTGGGGGCACTGCGCGCGCTGGTGCTGCTGCCCTTGCAGGTGGAAGGGCATGCCTTTGGCACGTTGTGCCTTGGCTTCCCGGAGGCGCGGCGCTTCTCGGTGCTGGAGCGGGCGTCCATCACCGGCCTGGGGCACGCGTGTGGTCAGGCACTGGAGCGCGCGCGGCTGTACGCGCGGGAGCGCACCGCGCGGCTTCAGGCGGAGGCGGCGGGACAGCGCCTGCGGCTCCTGGCGGACGCGAGCGCGCTCGTGTCGGCATCGCTGGACTGGGAGGAGACGGTGGCGGGCGTGGCGCGGCTGGCGCTGGGGCACTTCGCGGATGGCTGCGCGGTGGATTCGTACGAGGACGGCGTGGTGCGGCGGCTGGCCGTGCTCTATGAGAATCCGCAATCGGCGCCGCGCGGGTTGGAGCTCCTGCGCTTCGCTCCGCAGGAAGGCAGCCCCACGTTGCTGGCGGAGGTGCTCGCCTCGGGGCGCCCGTGGATGATGGCGCGCCCCACCGCGGAGCCCGGGGACACCCGTACGGCGGCGGCGCGGCTGTACGCGGCCGCGCGCGAGCTGGGCGTGGGCTCGCTCATCCTGACGCCGCTGGTGGCGCGGCAGCGCACGCTGGGGGTGCTCACCTTCATGCGGAGCGAGACCTCCGCGCCCTTCGACATCCCGGACCTGTCCCTGGCCGAGGAGCTGGCGGGGCGCGCGGCGCTGGCCATCGACAACGCGGACCTGTTCCGCAAGGCGCGCGCGGCGGAGGAGGAGAGCCGGCGCGGGGCGGCGCGGCTCCACGTCCTGGTGCAGGTCAGCCACCTCATCGCGGAGGCGGGGTTGGACCTGTCCATGGTGCTGGAGGTGCTGGTGCGCAAGGTGTCGGAGGCGCTCGGAGACGCGTGCGTGCTCCAACTGCTCTCCGAGGACACGACGCGCTTGGAGCTGGTGACGGTGCACCATCCCAACGCGGAGGCCCGCGCGGTGCTGGACGCGTCCATGCGGCGCTGTCCGGGGCGGGTGGGAGAAGGGCTGTCGGGCCGGGTGGCGGCGACGGGGAAGCCGCTCTTCGTCCCGCGCCTTCAGGCCGAGGACCTGCGGGATGAGCGCGTGCCGGAGGGCATGCCCTTCCTCCAGCACTACGGGCCCCACAGCGTCATCGTCGTCCCGCTGGGCGTGCGCGGCCGGGTGCTGGGCACGCTGGGGGTGATGCGCGAGGCGCAGGGCCGCGAGTATTCGGTGGAGGAGCGAGCGCTGCTGGAGAGCCTGGCGGCGCGCGCGGCGTTGGCCATTGAAGACGCGCGGCGATACGGCGCGGCCACGCAGGCGGTGAAGGCGCGGGACGAGCTGCTGTCGGTGGCGGGGCACGAGCTGAAGTCGCCGCTCAACGCGCTCCAGCTCCAGATTCACCTGCTGGCGCGCATGGCCCGCGAGGCGATGGCCGTGGACGGGCTGGCGGAGCGCGCGGAGCGGGCGGCGAAGGCGGGCCAGCGGCTGGGGCTGCTCATCGATGACCTGCTGGATGTCTCGCGCCTCAGCTCGGGGCGGCTGGGACTGAAGCGTGAAGAGGTGGACCTGGCGGCGCTGACGCGCGAGCTGGTGGGCCGCATGTCCGAGGAGCTGGCGCTGGCGGGCAACGAGGTGCGGCTGCTGCTGGACAGGCCGGTGTCGGGGCACTGGGACCGGCTGCGGCTGGAGCAGGTGCTGGTGAACCTGCTCACCAACGCGGCGAAGTACGGCGCGGGCCGGCCGGTGACGGTGGAGGTGGAGGCGGTGGGCCCGGTGGCGCGGCTGTCCGTGCGCGACGAGGGCATCGGCGTGTCGCCGGAGGAGCAGGAGCGCATCTTCGAGCAGTTCGAGCGCTCCGCGTCGGTGCAGCACTTCAAGGGACTGGGCCTGGGCTTGTGGATTACCAAGCGCATCGTCGAGGCCCACGGCGGCAGCATCCGCCTGGCGAGCGAGCCGGGCAAGGGCTCCACCTTCACCGTGGAGCTGCCCTTGCCGGCTTGAGCGCCTGGACAGCTCGCACTCGCTGCGCTCTGGTTCCGCGGATGATGAAGACGCGCGCACTCCACCGGCGGGCCTTGCTCGCCGCCGCCGTGCTGGCCGTGGCCGCCCTGGGCTGCCGGCACGCGCCCCGGCTCGACCCGGGCCTGGACGCGGATGGCGACGGCGTCCTCAATGGGGAGGATGCCTGCCCCACCGTGCGCGGGCTCGCGCGGCTCCAGGGCTGCCCCGCGAAGGACACGGACGGCGACGGCGTGGAGGACGCGTTGGACAAGTGCCCGCGTCACGCCGGGCTCGCGTCGCGGGACGGCTGCCCCATCCGCGACTCGGACGAGGACGGCGTCGAGGACGCGAAGGACGCCTGCCCGCGGGTGTTCGGCCTGCTGGAGCGGCAGGGCTGCCCTGTCGATGACCCGGACCGCGACGGGGTGGAGGGCGCGGCGGACAAGTGCCCGGACGAGCCCGGGCCCGCCTCGCGCGAGGGGTGCCCCATCCGTGACGCGGATGGGGATGGCGTGCCGGATGAAGAGGACGCCTGTCCCGAAGAGGAGGGACTGCCCTCGCTGCGCGGCTGCCCGGAGCGGGACGTGGATGGCGATGGCGTGGCGGACCACCGGGACAATTGCCCGCGTGAGCGGGGCGCGGTGGACAACCAGGGTTGCCCGGCGGCGCGCAAGCAGCGCGTCGTCATCCGCCCGGACCGGCTGGAGCTGTTGGAGCGTATCTCCTTCGCGCCCGGCACCGCCGCCCTCCAGCCGCGCGTCCAGCCGGTGCTCGACAACGTGGCCGAAGTCCTGCTGGTGCACCCGCGGCTGGGTGTCATCGCCATTGAAGGCCATACGGACAACCGCGGGGACCCGGACGTGCAGCGGGAGGTAACGCTGGCGCGCGCGGAGGCGGTGCGGAACTACCTGGTGGAGCGGGGTGTCCCGCTGGAGCGGCTGGAGGCGTGGGGATTCGGCCCGGACAAGCCCGTCGAGTCGAATGAGACTGCCCAGGGACGCGAGGCCAACCGCCGTCTGGACCTCCGGGTGGTGGCGCCGCGCGGACGGCCGTAAGTCCCGGACTCCCCGTGGGTGGGGGGTGTGAGGTACACTCACCCACCATGAGTGCTTCCAGCCCCCTGTTTGGTGATTTGCTGCTCAAGCTGGGGATTGTCTCGCCCGGCCAGGTGCAGGAGGCGCTCGCCCTCCAGGCCCTCACCGGGCAGCGCGTGGGGGAAGCCCTCATCTCCCTGGGCTACGTCACGCGAGAGCAGATTCAGGACGCGCTGGGAGAGGCGCTCGGGCTGCACCAGGACAAGAGCCCTCTTCAGCCCGCGCTGGGCGAGCTGCTGGTGGGCCTCAAGTACGTGACGCTGGCGCAGCTCGACGAGGCGCTCGCGCGCCAGCGCCGCGACGGCCGCAAGCTGGGCGAAATCCTGGTGGAGCTGGGCCACTGCACCTACAAGCAAATCTACGAGGCGCTGGGGCTGCAGAACCGCATCGCCGGGCGGCAGGACCTGCCGCGCCCCTCCTCGGACGGTCGTCGCCGCGTGGTGGTGGTGGACGACAGCCCGCTGGCCTGCGCCTTCGTGCAGGAGGGCCTGGTGGCGCTGGGCTACGAAGTCCTCTGCTTCCAGGACCCGTTCGAGGCCCTGGAGAGCATGGGCCGTCTCCAGCCCGTCATCGTCCTCAGCGATTTGGAGATGCCCGGCCTGGATGGCGTGGAGCTGTGCCGCCGCCTGAAGGAAGGCCCCAGCCACGCGGTGCCCGCCATCATCCTCACCGCCAACGACGGGGAGGCGGAGCGCGTGCGCGGCCTGCGCGCTGGCGCGGATGACTACGTCAACAAGTCCGCGTCCATGGACGAGCTGGCCGCGCGCATCGAAAGCGTGGTGCGCCGCACGGGCGAAACGGAGCGCATGCGCAAGCTGTTCGCGCGCTACACGTCCGACGCGGTGGTGGAGGAAATCCTCAAGAGCGCGGACGCGGTGGTGCTCACCGGCGAGAAGCGCGAGGTGACGTTGCTGTTCGCGGACATCCGCAACTTCACCGGCCTGGCGGAGAGCCTGCCTCCAGAGCAGGTGGTGGGGGTGCTCAACCAGGTGCTCGGGCGGATGTCGGACGCGGTGCTCACCTGCGGCGGCACGCTGGACAAGTTCCTGGGTGACGGGCTGATGGCCGTCTTCGGCGCGCCGGTGGCCCGTCCGGATGATGCGCTGCGTGCGCTCCAGTCCGCGAAGATGATGATGGATGCGCTGACGGACCTGCGCATCGAGGCGGAGGCGGAG